>CAZCXQ010000004.1:0-31959 GCA_964502655.1 uncultured Sphingorhabdus sp. | reverse complement strand
CCACTAAGCGCAACAAGATTCAAGCTGCCAATACTAGAACTAGAACACCAAGACGCTGAGTATGCAACATATTTTTTGCTAAAGGGTGACCAGGTTAATGGCCGTAAATGGGGCGTGACAGAAGAATCAATCCCAAAGAACATCATTAATTTTGTCGGTTGTCCTGGTGTTGTGACATCAAACACCTACATCAAAGATTCACCTTATGGTGAAATCTGGGATCACCCATCCATACTACACTGGCCCGCACTTGGAATCAAAAGACCTGGCACATTTGATGTAAACGACATCAATCTAATCAGAAGATGGCAAAACAAGTTTCGTGTAGCTGTCATCTATGATGTGTATAAAAAAGATGGTATTTGGCGCGCAGACTTGAAGAAAGACAAAAAGTATGAAGGCATTCCATGGCCCATGTTTTGCAGTCCATCACTCTACAAGTTAAATGACAATGAACCAGATGACGCAATGACGGAATGGGAACCACTGCACCTGGCACTACTCAATGCAAAGCCAGCTTATGGCGACATCGCTTTGTTCAAAGGCTCATGCAATGGTCATTTTGGCAGCTGCAATGCAAGACTCAAAGAAGCCAGTCATGGTGGACTGTGTGAGATTGGCCAGCTCCAAAAAGACTTGTTCATGTTGTCCAGCAAAGTGAAGATGGCATCACTACTCAGTGGAACCAATGCAAGTACAAATCGTGTGGAATTATTGCAATCCAAGTTTCGCAGAAGACTAAAGGAAAAACAAGCCAAAGAATTCAATGAAGATGATCATCCACGTGCGCCATCTGGTGGTGCAGATGGTGGTCAATTCGTCTGCAAAGAATGTGGACAAGAAGTGAATAACCAAGATAAAGATAAGCATGAACAAAATCACAAAATTACCAATATCAAAGATGCATTCAAAAAGCGTGGATTACGTAATGATAAATTATTAGATGCATTGGATGTTACTGAATCACTAAAAGATCAAAATGCAGAACTCAATAATGATGGTACGGTGACGTTGTATCATAGAACATCACAAGAAAAACAGCAAGCGATTCTAAAAGATGGAAATTTCAAAGGACTGGAAGACGGTATATTTTTTTCAACAAAAAAAGATAATTCACAAGCTGAGGGCTTTGGTGATGCTGTAATTACGGTAAACTTACCTATTGAGAAAATACAAATTGATGATGTCTTTGGCGATGAAGCCCATGTACGTTTACCAACCAAACAAGCTGGTGAATCTATTAATCTTAGTCAGTATATTATAAAAACCAAAGAACCAGCAAAACAAATTATTCCAAATTCTAGTATAAAGATTGCAAAATCCAATCATAACACTAGTCGAGAAATTTCTAAACAATTAGATTCATTCAAAGTACCATCAGAAGTACAAGAAAAACTACTTAATCCATTCAGTAGGACAACCGACCCAAACTCATCATTTGGTGAATCAGAAATACTACGTAGTTGGGATGAACAAATCAAAAAACATCCAGAATTAAAACAGAGTAAAATTCAGTTAGAAGACTATGCAAATAATGTAAATAAACAGATTCAAACAAAATATGATTCTACAAACTCATTATGGCGTGGAATGCGTGGTAGCGAACTTGATGATATTGCAGATTCAGGCCAAGTAAAACCATACCAGTACCAATTTGTATCATTCACTTTAGACAAAGATGCTGGTCTTGGCTTTGGAAGAAATGCCAGTGATGTTGATGGTGTGACTGTGGAATTTGATAAAGCCGCGATTGCTAAACAAAAAATGTGGAACGATACAGATATCGTCATACAACCAGTCCGTTATTCAGTATTTCACGATCATGTGGGTATTGGTGGGGAAGAAATAGATGGTGAATATCCAATCTCGTATGCAGATGAAATGGAAGTGCGCAGTTATGAATTCAAATCACCTGGTACAATCAAATCTATCATAGTACATGATCAAGAATACATGGAAAAAGGTGAAGCCGAAGCATTGAAGCAAAAATATCAAAAGATATTTCCAGATGTCCCCGTGACGATTTTAAAAAAATAATTAATAAAATTTCATAACCACGAATAAAACCTATTAGATTTACTAGCTAATCTTTTATGATATGATTTTCGAAGCAAATCAAATATGGCTAGTACGATACAAATCGAAGCATCCAAAATCAAGACTGCTAGCGCGAACCTAGAAAAGACTGCTAAACTTCTTGGGGGAATCAAAGAAAAACAAGCTATGCTTGGCCCAGAAGAAACCGCAGAAATGATAGGTGAAGTTGTCACTACACTATCCACTTTAGCCGAAGAGCTGAGTGGTATGAGTGGTGGCGCAGCTGCACCAGCACCAGGCGCAACACCCCCACCAAAGACAGAAGGTGGTGATGATGCACCAGCTGATGAAGATATGGAGTCGATGAAAAACAAAATGGCCGCGATGGAAAATGACATTAAAACAACTGTCAGTTACATCAACTCACAACGCAAAGAAAAACTTGCGTCAGAGTATGCAGCTTTATTTGTTGATCAAAAGGCCCGCGAAAAAGCAGCCAAGGATATTTTGGAATCAAAAGATGATCTTTCGACACTTGAAGTCCGTGTCAAAGAAGCAAAGAACCAACGCGATGCGATGTTGGGTAGTAGGTCTAGAAATGCATCTATGCCAGGAAGACTGGAACGATTGCACCAAGAAGGTGGCAATCTACAACGTGATGCATCTATGGGCGACAACAATCCACGTAACATCGTGTTGAGAGGTAGATAACAATGACCTATGGAAGTCTAACAGCTGGCGAAACAGCCAATCTAGGTGTTAGGACATTCAGCTATCGCATGACCAATGAAAACATTGGTCGTGGCAAGGTATGTGTCATTGACGCTGGTGATGTCAGAATTGCCAAGTCCAATATCTCTGGTGTGAGCAACATGCCAGTGGTAGTTGCAGTTGAAGCAAAAGACAACTCTGGTGGAAGTGCAGGCGACAAGAACATCATGGTCGTAATGGGCCAAGAAATAGTAGCCGTTGAAATTCAAAACGGTACTGGTTCTGCAATCAGTGTCAAGCCTGGCGCATCATTGAAGATAGCTGCAACTGGCGACACCCCAACTGGTGATGGAAGACTAACACCAATGACAGTTGGCAGTGACGACCCTGACCTAAAATGTGCTGAATTCATAACAGCTGAACCAAACAAGTGGAGCCGAAGTGCAACCACACCATTTAGTGAAACGATTAGCAATGGTGAAGTCCCAGAGCAACCGTTAGCAGTAGCAGCTAACTCAACCGCAATCGGCTGGGTTAAGTTGACTAGGAGTTAGATCAACATGACCAACATAATCGAACATGCAAGCGCGATGGGGTACAACAGTGTTGCAGCCCTACCATTCCAGCCCTGGTTCAATCCAGTGGACAAACTAGTTTATGCTGGTGTCGGAGCTCCAGAATATGGATTCGACTCCAGTGACAACTACTTTTTCCCAATGTTTGACCCAGTAGTCAAACAAGCGAACCACTCTAAGATACGAGAAGCAATACTAGGATCGACACTAACACAGAATTTTGTCGATACATTGCCTGACCCATTCTTAGATGCTGAAATGCGAGAAGCCTACAACGACTGGGAAGCCAACATCTTAGCTGGTGGAAGACAGAAGATGGCAGCTTTGCTAAGCCCAACAAACCAGGCAGTAAACATCCTAAATGTTTACTCCAAAGTGTATGGACTCACTGACCGTGACTACGCTGGAAAAGAACTTGCGCAAGAAATCGCAGTTGACCGACTAGTCATCGACATTGATACAGCACTCAAATTCGGTGGTATTTCCAAGGTATCAGAACTTGGTCTACCAATGGGTAAGCAGCTAACCTATAGCAGAGCTCACTTTGAGGCAGAGAAGCACGGACTAATCTTCGAAATCTCATACGATGCGATGCTAAAGAACATCCACAACCCACAGCAAGACAGCGTTCAAGTAGCTGGTACAAAGATTCCGCAAAGACACTCCTATGATGTCATCGCACTCATAGAGTCTGGCGTATCTGGTACAGCGTCATTGAACCCATGGGACACCTACATTGCTGGCACTGAAAGAAGTGTCCAGAGTCCAATCACTGACCTAGTGAGAATCGTTGCTAATAGCATCGAAGGAACTAGCGAAGGTGGAAAATGGAACAAGATAGGTTTCAACCCCATCAGCAAGGCCGCAACATGGGACAGCAATTCCTACACCAAAGGAGTAGTTGCAGAACAAAAGGATGCAGACTACAAACCAGGTACGGGCCCATTGCCAAAGTTCCCAGGTGTGACATACGTACAAGACCAGTTCATTCCACAAGGCACCGCATACGTGCTTGATGAAGGATTCGAAACTGCACTTGCGTTGTTCACTGGCCCGCAATATGTGGCAAGCAAGCAAGACGAATTTACCAAGGCAACACGCTACGGTATCTTCGAGTACCACACTGCACAAATCATCAATTCAAACAAGATTGTGCGTGTGACAAACGTTGCAAGCGCATTAGCACCACCATAGGGATCACCCCCCTTCTTCTCTTTTTATTCCTAAAATCTATTAGATTCACAACTCTTATTAATTCTGAATATCACAGAATAATCAAATGTCCTACCTAACAATCGAACACAACTACGTTGATCTACCAGATGACTTCAACTGGGATGACTGGGTAGCTGAAATGATGTGGAAGGAAATCAGACCAGATGGCCGCGAAGTTGTCTATGCATTCATTCGCAGAATGTATGACAAAAAAGAGCTTGACGCTGGCAACATGAAGTCTGATGAATACTACATTGGCCGCACAGTCGAGTATAAATCCAAACCAAAGATTGATCACGATCCAAAGTCAAAAACCTATGGCAAACGCATCAGACCACCAATACAATACGACATCTTCCAGGAATGGAATAACAAGACAAACAAGTATGACGAAATCAAAATCCCACGCGATGTAGAAAAGAGCTTCAAGTTCGTACATGAGTCAAAGGAGTATCTCAAAAAATACGAACAACTAGTAGGCAGAATCAATACCGACAAGTCAACATCGTTTGTCTTTGTCTATGGTTCCAGACCAGTATCAGTAGACCAAAAGACATTCTTTGCAGTCAAGGTATCTGACTTTGCAGAAGCCGAGCAAAAGAAAGATTCCATCTACGACACACTGCAAGAAAAGCAATCCAAAGGTAAAACCACTTGACCCTAAAAAAGTCAAACATTTCTTTTTCTTTAACTAAGGAGCTCATTTTAGACATGCAACATTTCTTCAATACTACCCCAACTTTGCGCACAATGGGTATCAAAAATACCTCACAACTAGTAGAGCAAATCTTAAGAGAATCCATCCCTAGACGTAAGTAATGGTTCTAACATCATCCCAGCTTGCAGAATACCTGGAAGAAATCTCTTATCCAGTCCCAATTAGGGTGATGGATTCACCACAACCAGAAAGACTTCGAAAGTTTCCATCAGTTGAAGTAGACAACATCACACCACGTGATGACACAGAAGACTACCAAATCAACAAGACACAACAAAGATTTGTAATTCACATCTACATGAGAATCAAGGCTGGTGCCACAGAAGAAACCAGCTTGTTGCAGACAATCGAAGACCTAATCAGAGTCAAGATAGATGGTGTACAATTAGCTGGTTCTAAAATAATTCTACAGACTGCCACCTGGAACCGTCTACCAGTCCAGGGCAAAGTGTACCACTATGATTCAAATCTTACAGTCAGTGCAGTAGACCAATCAGCTGTCACTGGTATTCTTGGACTTCAACAAACACTAACAATCGGTGCGCTGACTTTGCAGTTGTTTGGCGAAACTGGTGAGAAGGGCAGACGATACACTGATCGCATTGATGATGCTGGTGCCAGGAAAATAAACAAAGGGCCCAACATTGGTAACAAGTTCTTTGAATTTGCCTACACCAAATCAATCTACGACACAATAGATGCACTCATTCTTGCAGACAATGAAATCACCGTAACTTTGACAGAAAACGGTACACCAACTGCAATCATAGGCAAACCAGTCTACCAGCGCACAAGTACCAGGTACGACAACCAAAAAGTCATCATCCTGGAATTCCAATACTAGTTCTACTGTAAATTATATTAATTCAGAATTCACCAAAATCATTGGTGGAAATCAAGGCCCAGGGCCACCAGGCACATTGCGATTGTAACGTGTTATTCATCCCTGGGCCAATAATCTTTTTAATGCAGTAATGGAAAAGGCAAATGATGTCCAAACCAGTGCAGTTCTACATTACAAAGGAACTAGTCTGTGAGCTGCCAATGAACTCTACACCATCCCTGGATATCTCATTCAAGCATGATGGTAAATTCTACAAAGTCTGCAAAGTAACACAAGTCAAAGATACATACGAATGCCAGGTCAACGAAATAACTGAGGATGGCAAAATCATCCGAAAGGGTGAATCCTAATGACCGATTTTAATTTCAACGATTTACCAGATAGATTCCAGGTACTAGATTCTTATCTGCAACTCATATCTGGTTCCGACAGATACAGATGGAAATCTGCGCAAGCATTCCATCCAGTTTTCGAACAACCAAAACTAGTTCGCATCAGTGATGAAGGACTGATTTATTTTAACAGACAAGTCACACCAAACAGAATGAGCTTTGACTTGCGCCTCACAGCTGACTTGGTTGATACAGCTGACCCACCAAGCAACAACCGTACAGTGTCCTGGTACATTTACCAAATGCATCTAGGCAATGCAGTACAAATACAAGTATCAAATGTCTACTATGCCAAAGATGCATCAACCAACAAGTATGCAAGACTGAATTTTACGTTGGACATCGATAACATTTCTTTGCCACGTGTCTTGCAAGATGGTGATATTGGCCTGACAATAAGCGGATTGGTATCTAATGTTGTGCGCCCAACCTTCATACGCAGTGCAAGCTAATTGGTTCAGTGGAAGCAAGGCCATGTGGTTCTGCGCAACGACCAAGATTTGCAAATCTTGGAATCAAAACTGGCCCAGCTGAAAATAGAATACACACCTTTTGTCATTGCAACATTCAGACAACTACTAGAAGAAATCATGTTACCAAAAATCAGAAATCGTATGGGTACATTAGGATTCTCACAAAGCATCATCGACAAAGTTCGCGTCAAGCAACAAGCTATCAGAGAAAAACATACTATACGATTTTACATTGTATCTGATTATCATTCTAAAAATGGCTTTCCAGTTGCAGATATCATGGAAAATGGAAGACGCGCTTATTTTGTCAGACCCAGGTACAAGAAGGCACTTAGATTCTTCATTAAAGGAGTCAAGAAATTTTCCAAGCTTAACAAGATACCATTATTGCGCGCCTACAAAATTCTGTACAATACTGTGAGGCAGTATGAACGCCAAGTCAAGTATCAATTCAAAATCAAGCAAAATGAGTGGATGCGCGAACATCTTAGATCCTAAATACTTTTTAGGTTATCTGCCAAACTAAAACCATGGTAGAAGAGCCAGTTGACTTAGAATTAATCTCTATTGAGCAGCTAGAACGTGAACATAAAAAAATCCAAGAAGCTCGAAAACTGGCCAAAGAAGCAGCTGATGTCAAAAGACAACTTGCAGCTGGTATATCACCACTGGGTCTTGGCCCGACTGACCCATCTGGACTACCACGCAGCTTCTTCACATCGGATGCACAAACCAGACTTGGTGCGATTCGTGGTGGTAGAACCCAAAATGAATTTAATGAATTTGTCAACAAACAGAAGCGCATAGAAAAAGAACTTGAGGATGTGCGCCAAAAACAACAACAATTTTTTGAAAATGTATTGGGTACAAGTCTGACACCCCAGGGATTGATATTCGGATTACCAGGAATAATACCAACATCTGGACTGCAAGTACCAAACAGATTGCTTGCAATCTTGGGCCGTTTTGGAATTATTGGGTCTATTGCGGCTGGCAGTGCTGGCATCATCATGGAAGAAGTGGAAAAACAATACGGCCCAGGTGGGGTACTAGATACCAGACTCAAAAGACCAGAACAAGCTGGTACAGTCAACAACGTTGATGATTTGAACAAGTATAGAAGCGGTACCAAATACATCACATCTGATCTGCAAGTAGCTCAAGGTGCGCCACGTTCAAGCAACACCGCAACTTTAAAAGTTGAGCATATCAGATATGCATTAGACGGTTTAGGTAAGTGATATGGTAGACAAAGCAATGTTGTATTATAGGACACCCACAACACGTGTGATCGATGTTCCAGATCCAGACAATCTACCAGCTGGTCAAAAACTAGAATTTCTAGCACCCGATGATTTGTTAGCTGGCCTAACAGACGACTACACAAACAACATTGTACGCAAGCCACCACCACAACCAAGTGGCCGCAGAATCAATCAGACTGATGAGGGTGTAGCTGGATGGTTGATCACAATCGATGGTAATTTCATAAATAATGCATCAAACCCAAGTACAAAGGCAACCACAAAACTTCACACATTTAGAATTCTAGCACAAGCCGACACATACCATGTACATGGTTGCTTTGGTCTTCGATATCCTAATGGCCCAGTGTATGAACAACTGTTAGAACCAAGTAGTATTCGCGGCCTGATGATTGCCAACACCAGGGGCCGTCACATTGGAACCACAAAAGAGATTTTCGATTTTTCAGTAACACTAAGCTATGGTGGCGATGTTGTGTAGATGTCATCTGCAAACTGGGATGTAAATAATTCGATAATCCGACTGATAGACAAAACCAACCCTACCCCAACCACCGTCTATGATATACTGGCAAACAAAAAACAAGCTAGACTTGTCATGGAAGAAGGCGATGGACTCATACCAAAATGTATCTTGTATCTCACAATCGACTTAGCTGGAACCTTCATTCGAACTGCACCCATCTTGATGGACAAAGACACCATCACAAACTATTTGCTTGAAGTTAAAATTGCGCAGAATGTCGGTGGTATCATCAAGTATAGCAGATTGCAACGATACAGATTATCAATTCCATTTCAGACAGAAGATGAAGAATTAGGTGAGGTATTGCAAGTCAACTGTGAGCATATTGCATACCAGGCATTGCAAGACAATGTAACTGGACTCAATGAAGAGCTTGTCACACCCTATGAAAGAATAAACCACCTGATATCATACTATCAAGGCTCGAATGTCAATGGTGTATCATTTGGAACTACTACAGTCAACATACCAAACACCGATACATTGAAGCGCGACTACACACCCACATCACCACAGACAATAGAAGATGCATTCAATGAGGTAATCGCTGTCTTACGTGAGGCACCCCAAATCGGTGGTACACTGAAAAACTATTACTGGTATATCGAAGCTGACGCATCCATCACCAACACGTTCAACATTGTCTTTGAAGAATTTGGACTTAACAATTCCAATGTGACAATCAATTCCACCACAAATGTACAAGCTGCATTACAAGAACGTGCAGCCACTACAGAAAACAAAAAACGCAAAAATGTAATCATTGCAAAATTTAGTCCACGTGGTGGTTCTTTGCACCGTGAACACCAGGTATTTGCATCCAAATTTCTACATGCAAGATTCAGACCAGAGTGGGTATCGAATCAAGCTTATGTAACTGGTGACCTGGTAAAATACACAATTACTAGTACAACACCATACACAATCAGATTTTTCAGAGCAATGAACGCAGTGCAAAGCACGACCAACCCAGATGCCGACACTGGTAACTGGTATGAAGATTTTGTGATAATTCCACCATACAACGAAGATGCCTATTATGAAGCTGGTGAAATTATCTACATTATTGTAGGTAGTACAGTTCATCACTATAAAGCAAATGTGGCAATCAATCCTGGTGGTGGTGGGCCACTAATAGATGCAAACTGGGTGTCAGTTTTTACAAATAGATCAACATCACGACATGCAGATTTTATCACGTACTCAGTCTTCACATCCAACATGCGAGCTTGGAAACAAAATCTAGCCGATTATAGTAGTCCACCAGCTGGATATGTAGGGTATTCTGTAGATTGGAACTACAGAAGGCAGCTAAATGATGTCCTAGACTACACAAATCGCTTCTTGATTGTAACTGGCAAAGATGTTATCAGAGAAACCAACACGCCACCAACTGGTAGGGAATTGCACAGTGGCCGCAGATTCCTAGTTGGAACTGCACCCACTGGTGCATTCAGTGGACATGCAAAACAGATTGCAGAATATGTACAGACAGACTTTGTGGGCCAGACTCCAAGCGGCTGGCAATTCTCAGCTAACCCAGTAAACAATGATACAATCTTTGACTGGGAAACTGGAAGAATCAGACGATACAGTACATTTTCTAATCAATGGATAACTGCATGGGATCCATCTAGCTCAAACGACATTCCAGGCCCATGTCATGCAGTCAAAGACATCAGACTTGTCAAGGGTGCCACTGGTGTACCTGGTCAAGCAATCGAATTCAAATATGATTGGCTGGATGCGCTAGATGCTGGTGGTAATGACATCAACAAGACATCACGTGGAGTATGGGCCCATGTACTATATCCACACCCATTCAGGGATGGCCCAGGTGGTAACATTGGGGCCATATACGGTGGAAATGGCACTGATGCACCTACCAACCCATTCATCAATCATATTAATTTGAACAAGACATCACGTGGTAAAATCGGTTGGAACCATGGGGGTGTATCAGAAGAATTTGGCAGACTACCAGAACACCCATTCAAAATCAGAGTTGGATTCTTTAGATCAATAGATGATTCACAACTGTTCTATGGTAAAGCCAATATTGTAATGACATACTGGCGCATAGATGAAGATGGCCGTGTATTTTTCTATGACTTCATGGTGCCACAGAATTGGGAATGGTTTCCAGTGCGCGTACCACTACCACCATTTGGTACCACGAATTTGTACTATAACAGATTAGATGAACTCACACAACTCTATGGTTACATTTTACCATATCAAATCGGATTCCAGGAAAAGGAGTATCAGGGCATCCAGTACAAGTGGACTAAGAACCAATCTTGGGGCGTATTTCTCAAAGAAAGCTATCAAGAGCAAGGATCATACATTGGATGCTACAAGAATTTCTTAGATAGACTTGGCCAGGAATTATCACAACTAATACCAACAACAATTTTGGGATTCAAGGCCCTGGCAGCTGGACAGTGGGCCGACTTTTGGAGTATCATTAGCACTGGTTTTGCAGTCCATCACTCTAAGATTGCACTTGATGAAGAATACTACACCAAAGAAGGTTATGCAATATTTCCACAGTCAGACGAACCAGACGCATTGACTCAACTATTACATGTGGAAGATGAAGATGATTACTTGACTGCATTGGCACTTGCAGAAGCGGAATATTATCGTACACAGTTCAACTGGCAAGACAGATTCATCAACTGTTCTGGAAATGTTGACATCAACTATGGCAAGCTAATCACTGAAACTGGCACACGTGTACCAGGTGGAAGCCTTACCAGTGTCATTGCAAATAATAAAATGACAATCGATAACAAAGGATTCAATCACGAATTACAACTGGTGAAGAAATTTGAGCTATAGAACTGATTCGTTATACAATAGCACGAAGAAACTCGAAAAGAGAATCAACCAATTAGTAGATAATCAACTCTACTCAATCTCAGTAAACAGCAAACCAATTACATTTGTAAATCTAGGTGGCCGTAATGCATCCCATGGGCCACAGACTGGTCTAGAATCAGCTTTGCCAATCGCCCAGGAAATGTACGAAACCATAGATGCTGGAATCAAAAACACAGTGCGTCTTGCAAGTACAAATCTCATTCCCTATGTCACTGGACTTGCAACGCCAGTTATCAAATGGGTGGAAGGCATCATTAATGATGGTGCAAAGTTATTCCTGGAACCACTTGTAGGTGAAACATTAACCATTGATATTGGTGGCCATTTCACAAACTCTACACCAATCGTACTGACAGACCAAGACAAAGCAGTAGGGATTTATTCAAAACAGACTGGCAAATTCAAAGTCATAGTAGGCCAGTCTGGGGGTGGTGGCACTAACCTATGGTCTGGAATCACCATCGATGTAGACAAAGACATGCAAAACAAGATTCTTAGCAATCTATCAAAAATATCATTCCATAACACACTTGGGCCGCTAGAAGCTGAAATAAATGGTGATGATTTTGTTATCAACTACTACATTAATGGCAAACAAAAATTCACAATGTCTGAATCTCAGACAGCCGGATTCCAGGGCCAGGCAGTCTTTGAGATTTTAGGCCACCCAAATGCTGGATATAGTAATAGCAATCCAATAGCATCAATCAAGACAAGTTCCCAGGATGCAACACCATCAGTCAGCCAGGTTATCGGCCAGTTTGCCAGTGATGCATACAATGTGTCTGGAATACGTAAGACATTACTATCAATCGAAACAATCTTTGACGATACCACAAATGGTAGTGAAGATGCGCACACTGACTTTAATGTAATTGCAAACGGTGTGATGGTAAATGTACTACAACTCTATGGTCAGGTAGGTGGATTCAGACGCGCACAAGTACCAGGTGATCTTGTCGTAAATGGCACTACAATTCTAGGTGATGCACCAACTGATCTACTCTACATCTTCGCAAATCTCAACTCATCCATTGCACTGCAAACTGATAATTCATTTAGCATTGGTGGTAGTGGCAAAGCACTTGCAAACATGTACAGCTATACATGGAAGCACTCAACTAGTGGTTATACATTGCAATGGGTAACTGGTCAGGGATTACGTGGTGACTTACCAAGTGGATTAAGTTATGACTATTATGTGAATTCAATTTTGGCTGCACAGCTCACACTACTTGGATGGAATATGAATCTTGGAAGTGTGACAGACATGAATAAAGCAAACTTCAATCCATCTGGTGGAGCTGGCGCACTTACATCAGAATACAACATCTATGCACAGAGTGATAGTGCATTAGTATGTAATGTACCAACAACAAAAGAATACAGATGGAAATGGAATAACTCTACAAAACTCACATTGGAAGAAACTGTCTTTTATCCAAACAACGACAACACAATGATTCTTGGCAAATCAACGAGTCGATTCAACTGGATATACTGTAAGGGTATGGGTTTTACCAGTGATGTAGATCAGTTTGTTGGTGTTAATTCTGTTACCAATGATACAGAGATTGGAGTCAAGACAACATCTGATATTCTAAGAATTTACTTTGATGGATTGATTGGTTATGACATCAACTACACAAACATCGATTACAAAGGTGGTGATATTTGGAACCTAGTCGATATGTATGTAGATTCTGGAAGTACACCAATTTTCAGATTAAAATCTGGTAACACTGGATATGGATTAATGAGAATGGCCCGCAAAGCTGGCGCACCCACTACAATCGAAATACCTGACAGATTCGCAGCTGTTTGGAAAAACACATCAGATGGTAGTGTAAAACTCTACGCAAATGATGGTGGAGTGCTAAAATCAGTCACTTTGACCTAAGACTTTTTATTCACACAGAATAACTACCATCCATGGTAGACGATGCAAAACTAGAATCCACAATACTAGAATTGCTGACAAAAGACCAGGAATTGTTGCAACAACATGCTTCCATCACTGAAGTGGTAATGGCACTAAAAGCAATACAGATGGACAAGAAACCAAAATTTGACCAGTCTACTGGTGCAAAGACAACCGAAACCATCGATGTTGCGCCAACCGACCCACTAACAAAGGAAACAATCTCAGAAGAAAGACGACAACAAATCTATGATCTGATGATGCCAAAAGTGAAGGTGTTACTCAAATGATGAGTCAACAAAAATCTGGTGGCGCACCAGGTAACCAGGTACCAGACAAGCTTGTTGCTGGACAAGTCAAAGAAAAAGAATTAGTTACAATACCAGACCATCTGCAAAAACTAGTCATGGATGGGCGAATGAACTTTGCAACCCAAGGAGCTCAGGCGACTGAGGTAATGCGCACTGTCTTTGAAGGAACCATCGGCCAGCTGTCATCAATCATACTGCAACAAGACCAACTAATTCAAAGTCAGCAAAAACTACTTGTGGAATCCAAACTAAAGCTCGAAAAATTATCCAAAGAGCTCAACGAAACCAAGTCCCGAAAATAGGCATAAAATCCCTATTTTTTCATTTTTTCAAACTTTGCCCTGGACACCATGGCCAAATAACCCAAACTATGCCCTAAAACAAAGAAAATCCAGAGATTTTGAATGTCTAACAATGTCTGACGTAAGACGTAAGACAACTACTACTAAGCTAGCTAAACAAATACAGCTATATTGTATTCTATCTATTTTACCTAAATCTATAATAACCCATAGTTTCCTAGTGTTGTCTATGAATGATAATGATGCTACAACACTCGAAGTCACAGTAGGCACTAGGGAAGCTGTGAAAAACGAGATGAAGAAAGTTGACACCTATGATTCTTTTCTACAAATCTTGGTGAAGCTTGCAAAAAAATTCCCAGAAGAAGTTGAGAAATTGAGGGCGAAGCAATAATGATGGTCGCCAAAGAAAAAGACAATCTACCAGAATTTGTCAAGATGGATAGCTTCGATGCAATCCAAATTCTTAACGAAGAATTCCGCAACAAACTGGTCTACGAAATGACATACTATGATGAGAAAACCAAAACCAAAAAGACAAAGCACGAGCTAACATTTATTGGAATCAAACAACTGATTCTAGAACTAGCACATCGTGGTGAAGCAGTAGAGATTGTTACACAGAAAACAGAACGTGTAGTGATCAATGCAGCCAACCCACAAGAAGATGTTTGGCAAGCAGAAGTGATTTTGAAAAACACCAAAACAAATCAACAATCACTAGGTGTGTCAGAATCACCAGTATTCCCACTGATGAATTGGCCCAAGCTAGATGCAAATGGCAAGAAAATCTGGAATGATGCAGAGAAAAAATACGAAACCGTCTATGAAAGACGATACGACCCATTTGGAAAAACATCTGCAATATCCAAAGCAATTCGCAATGCAGAGAAGCAACAACTACCAGAAATGGCTATCCAGTTGTTTGTAGAAGCTGCAATGAAGACGCAAGGTGCAGTACAAAAATTGCAACAACTCAACACAGATGGAACCCAAAAGACCCATTGTGACTGCGTACTTGGTGTGCGAGATTGGGACTACCAAAACAAAATGTGTAAGCACTGCGGCCTACCATTACCACCAGAAGCAAAATCATCATTCAGTAAATAGGTGAATCAAATGGTAGGAAAAAAGAAAACAGATGCACAAGACTCTGCACCAGCTGACGAGTCCAAATTAAACCCATACAATTTGGAAGGAATAGATGGACTAGGCCCAGTTAGAATGAAGAATCTGCAAAACAATGGAATCAACAACATGTTTGATGTTGCAGTGTCCAATCCAACACAGTTAAAACAAATCATGGCATGTGAATTGCCTATTGCAGAAAAAGTCTTCAAAATTTGCAAAGGATATCTAGAATCAAATGAATTCATCTGGAAATCTGACATGACTGCAACTGAGTTGTTGCAAAAGCGCAAAACCCTCAATAGACTAAAAACTGGATGCCCTGGACTCGATACCATCCTAGATGGTGGAATCGAAGAAAGAAGCATTACTGAATTCTACGGTGAGAACGGTAGTGGCAAATCACAGCTGGGCCATAAGCTTGCAATCATGGCCCAGCTACCCACTACGCAAGGTGGTCTAGCTGTAGAAGGTGAGAAGCCACCAATAGTGGTAATCATCGATACTGAAAACAAATACAGTCCAGAACGAATGATCAAGATTGCTACTGCGATGGGGTTGGTAGAAGACCTACCAGTTGAATTGCAGAAAAAGATGGCATCTAGCAATCTAACAGAAGACGATAAAACACAATTTGATGAGCTGCGCACTAAGCAAGAAAAGGATGCAGAAAAGTACCTGAACAACATCCACATCATACACCCACGTAGTACATCTGAACAGCTCTTTGCACTCAATAAAGTCAAGTCCTGGCTCAGCTCCAAACTATCCATCAAACTGGTACTCATTGATTCTGTGGTGGGATTGTCAAGAAGTGAAATGACGGAACGTGGTACATCCTGGCTAAAGAAAGACTTTACAAACGAGTTTTTCAGACTGATGCGCAGTGTTGCAGAAACCTTCAATGTTGTAATGGTAGAAATGAACCAGATTTACAACTCACCAGACCAGGCATTTGGCGACCCCGATGTAGCACTTGGTGGAAACATACTGGGCCATGCACTTGGTACAAGAATCAAATTTGAAAAGACGCAAAGCAAATACAAGATTGGTTCTGGTGTCAACGAGAGAAAATATGTGAAAAACATTGCGCGAGTGATCAAATCACCACTACGTGGCCCAGACGAAATACAATACTACATCGATGACACTGGATTGGTGGATGTACCATGAATCTAGAAGATGATCATGAGGTAGCAGAAAAGTATCGTGAGCTGATCAAATCATGTGAACCACGCAATGATGAATATTGTATTTTTGAGCATAACCTAACAAAGCTCAAAAAATCTTTGCAGAATATCATAGACAATCATGCTGGTGATTCAATTCCATTGATAATGCAGAGAATCCAAGAAGCTGTTAAAGGAGCTGACCCATATTGAATCGTGATGTATCATTCGCAAAGAAAAACATGCGAAAGAAAGGCCAGACAAAAAACAGACCAGAACAACTACTGGCCAAAAAAATAATTGATGCATTGCTAAAGGCAAACAACCACCGTGTAGATTCTCACCTGGAATATGAGATAATCGATATCCAACCAGTGGGTGGTGACAAATTGCACTACACCCCAAAGGTAGACATTGCGTATTTCTTCAATCGAACCAAGGTAGCAGTAGAACTACTAGGTGGCTACCACGACTCACTTCGACAGCAACTAAAAGACGAAACCAAGTTTGCAACCATGGCAGCTAAACCAAATGAGTGGGAAATCATCAAATTCAAAGATGCCTACATGCAATACTTGTTCAAGCGTAATACCCAGAAGCTAAACTATGATGAATTCATTCTAGCTTATGGTGAGATTCATACAACACTCAAAGACAGATTCAATCTTAAAACCCTACTACCAGACTCAGAACTCAAAAGGATATTTGATGAACAATGAACCGACAAAACATTAAACGAGAAATAGAGATCAATTCACTAGCAATCCAATCATTACAACGAAGAAACAAAACCCTACGAAAAACACTAAAGGAGTCAGCTAAAAATGGCAGCTGACATGCTTCTAGGTTCCATCACGATACGATTGACTTTTGCACAACTGCAAAAGATATCTGAAAACTCTGCCACCAATGCAAAAGAAAAACGCATCAAACCATTTGCAGACAAATCAGACTGCGTAAGACAAATTCTGGAAATCGGTTGGCAAGCTTGGGAATTATTACAGCTGAAACAAAACCCAGAAAAATGGTCAGAATTCCAGGCAAAGATGGCCCACATTGTCAATATCGATGCAGCCAAACAAGTAATCGAAACAATGTCAGATGCAGAACAAGACACCATGATAGCTTACATCAAGATGCAGAAGGAAAAACGCGTAGAACAAAAACTATTGGACTTTGGAGGCCATAAACCACATGACTTTTGATAGAATATTTTTTGATTTTCATACTGCATCAGTACCAACCCCATTACCACTGTACAAGCTTGATACAAGTACGGTGACAAATGAAGTTCTTTTCACTCATGTAATTTGCTGTGATGTCTTTGATGACCATGGCAACGCAGAATTAAACAAATATCTCACAATCGAAGAAATTCAAAATCTTCGAAAAACTGGATTGACAGTGTTAGTGAATCCACATATAGCATCTACTTGGAAGACAGAAGTAACATGGTGTATTAATTTTCCATTTCCTACAAAGGATGACGAAGAAACATGGTATGATCAAAATGACTGATATCTGGGATCAATTCGAGTTTACCACTGGTAATGGTTCTACTGGTAGAAGACGTTTTAGCAAATTTCCAAAACATAGCAGATACATGGACACGATAGAATTATGAGTACACAAGCTGACATTAGACAACAAAGCCGCAGTCATTTGGTAGACCAAATCTACCAATACATTGCAAATGACAAAGCACTTTGCAAGACTGTACAATCCCTCATAGGAAACTCTAAAATCAAAATTAGAATCAATCCACTGAAAAACTCTGCAATGACAGAAATAAGCGCAAAGGAACCAGAAGAATTGGTATCTATGATCAAGATGGCCATGGTACAACTATTAGAAGAATTTGGAGTCGATGAAAAACAGCAACGCTACATGATGGATAGGGTGCAGATTCTAATCGAGTTTGAAGACTTTGTACCACTCCACCAACTGGCCGCAAAGCATGAAGGTCAGGCAATCGCCATCAAGTGCCAAGTTGCAACAACTGGCAAGCTAGAAGCTTATCTGAAAAATGGCATTGCAAGATGTCCAGAATGTAGTATCACTGGCCGAATGCATGTGATAGACGAAATTCCAGCATGTTGGAATGAAAAATGCAAACGATTTGAAGAAAAGATGACAGTTGATGAATCCAGCTTGGAATGGTCAGACATGATTCATGCAACAATCCAGGAACCAATCGAAACTGCAAAGAATGGAATGCCACGATATTTTGATGCAGTCTTTTATGATCAAGATGCCCTGGACACCTACATTGGCCAGGAAAAGAAGCTCGTTGTTGTTTACAGAACCAGAAGAATCAAAGGTACATTCCGTCACACACCAATTCTAAAAGTTATATCAGCCGAAACAGAATCCGAGAAAGAACCAATCCAACCAACACCAGAGCAAATCAAATTTTTCAAAGCAGAAATGGCAAAAGATTCATGGATGAAATTCGTACAGCAATCAGTGGCCCCAGAAGTTCTATTCCAGGACACGGCCAAACTCTGCATATTACTCTGCATCATTGGTGGCCGCAAAGTGGAAGGACTAAACAGAATCCTAAACATCCTACTGATTGGCGACCCATCAGAAGCCAAAACAGCTTTGATCAAGTATTTCACAAACCTACCATTCCAAAAGGCTGGGTATGCAGTCGGTGGAACCGCATCTGGTAGTGGTATCACTGTATCACTTGCAACAATGCAAGACCATACCAAACGACCCAAAGCTGGTGTTGTTGTAAGCTGTGATGGTGGTTATTGCGGCCTGGATGAACTAAGCTTGTTTGAACCAGAAGACCTGGACAAACTTCGAGAGCTCATGCAAGATGGCGAGCTCCACTATGACAAAGGTGGCTTTGATATATTTCTAAAAGCACGTACTACAATCATAGCTGGACTCAATCCAAGATGGCATGTTTACAATTTCAACAAATCAATCCTAGAAAATGCAAACATCAAACTACCTTTGTTTTCCAGGTTCCAAATCAAAATCAACATCGTATCAGATGGTAAGATGTCCAAGGAACGAGAGATACAAGAACACATGGAAGTAATGAGTGAGATAGGAATTCCAGAATACGTCAAGCGCAACAACCTAATGTCACAAGAAACAATATCATTACTAATTAACTGGTGCAAAAGCATAGCTGCAACCATACCAACTACCAAAGAAGCTGCCAAGAAAATCACAGACTTTTACATCGAGCAAAAAGAAGTAGAGTTTGATGATGGTGCAGACTCCAAGCGGGCCAGGATGGATAGAAGATTTTCGAGTGGAATTAGAATTATGTCAGAAGCTTATGCATCTTTATGTGGTGCAAGCCAGGTGACTGAGGCCCACATTGATGCAGTCATAGAGTTGTACAAACAAACACTGCGTACCTTCCAAATCGACCCAGACAAAGGAATGGTGCAACAAGAACTAGAAGAAGCACAGCACACACCCAAGACTGCATTTGAAACAATCTGCCAAGAATTAGAATCCAACAATGCAGACCATCACTTTTCAGAATCAGAAGTCACGGATGAATTGCTAAAACGATTCAGAAATCACTTTGCAAATGATCTAAAGGTGCATGACATGTGGAAACAATTCGAAGACCAGGACAGATTCACCTACAAGAATGGAAGGTACAAGCTAGTATGATTCTACACAACATCGAAGCTGTAATCTATGAAGGTAAAGAAAACGGTGAATGTTGGTGTTTTTTTGCAATCAAAGAAATATTCACACATCGATTAATTTTGTATCAGGTGCTAAAATAATGCCACATCACTGCAAAGGTGTTGAATGTATCAAACGTAAAACATCAAAACGCTATAAGCAAGGAGCTGTACGATGTACAAGATGTGAAGTCTTCATGGAATTCGAAGGTGTGTTTTGTCCATGCTGTGGTAGTAAAGTTGCAAGACGTTCACCCCATGGTAATCGTAACAACGTCATACAACAAAGAAAAATGGAGTTAAGATGCAAAACACTGGTATAGAGTGGGCCGACCATACAATAAATCAGTATGTTGGTTGTTCTGCAATATCACCTGGATGTAACAACTGTTATGCAGAGGCAATCGAAAACCGCTTTGGTAGAAACTTTGCTGTAATACGTAAGACAAAGAATTACGAGAATGGTGAGCTGGCAAGATTCCTACGCAAAACCAAACCATCTAGAATTTTCGCAGATTCAATGTTTGATTATTTCCATGAACAAATGTCATACGAGCAAATCGCAGTAGACTTGGAATTCCTGGCATCTTTTCCACAACATCAATTTATGATTCTCACAAAGAGAATTGGCCGAGCCTGGCACTACTGCAAGACCCACAAACTACCACGCAATATCTGGTTAGGTACATCAATCGAAAACAGAAAGAACCTTTGGCGTTTAGGAGTGTTACAAAACATTGACGCATCCATCAGATTTATCAGCTTTGAACCATTACTGGAAGACTTGGGCCAGCTAAACCTAAACTTCATTGATTGGGCCATTGTGGGTGGTGAATCAGGCCCACATCACAGACCATTTGATCTAAATTGGGCCCGTAACATTCTACGATATTGTAGATTGTCGCCCTGGCATACTGCATTCTTTTTCAAACAAGTAGGCGGCTTCACACCAAAAGCTGGTGGTCGACTACTCGATGGTAAAACATACGATGAAGTTCCACTGGTGAGATATTGAACCAGGCATTTAGAAGCATAGATGAAATCATACAACTTGGTATCAAATATCCAATCATCTACCCAGATGTACCATGGGAATACCAGGACAAAGCACTAGCTGGCAATCGTGGTGCTGGATGCAAATACGATGTCATGCCACTATCAGAAATCAAACAGCTACCAGTAGACAAGATTGCATCGGCTGATTGCATCTTGTTCTTTTGGGGTACATGGCCACACTACAAAGATGCAATCGATGTGATTGAATCTTGGAATTTTACATACAAGACTTGTGCTTTTGTCTGGATAAAGCGATACTCCAATGGTAAGCTATCAAAGATGATGGGTGGTTGGACTAGATCAAATACAGAATTTTGCTTGCTTGCAACACGTGGTCATCCACACAGAATTTCTAAATCCGTACAACAAGTCCTGGAAACAATAGACGACAAGACCTGGACACCAGAAGCAATCAACACCGATGTAACAGAACACTCAGAAAAACCAGATGTATTCAGACAAAGAATAGTACAACTTTGTGGTGATTTGCCTAGACTAGAAATGTTTGCACGTATCAAGGCCCATGGATGGGATGCCATGGGTGATGACCCAAATCTATTTGCAAAAACTCTGGATGATTGATGATGGCAGAACTACATGGAATCAAAGTCGAAAAGAAAGTAGGTTACAACAAGCTACGAGCTGGTGAACACAAGAAAGTGAATCCAACTGGCTTCAAAGGATATCCAGGACTAACACACACTGCAAAACCAATATCATTGTATATTCCACACTGCAAAATCTTTGTGGAACCATTTGCGGGCCTGGGTAGGATATCCAAACATGTCAAGGCCGATCACTATGTTCTAAATGACTTGTCAGACTATGCAATCACGTATCTCAAAAGACATTTCAAAAAAGCACACATTATGCAAGATGACTATACAAGCTGTGTATGGTTGTTTGACTCACCAGAAACCATCATCTTTTATGACCCAGTGTGGATTGATCCAATGTATGAAGATAACCCATTATGTGCCAACCCCAGACCAAACAAAATAGTTTACAATGAAATACTGCAATCATTACCATTCCTAAAATCCAACTGGATGATAGCTGGTAAGGTAGATGGGCCCCTGGCAAAGTGGCCCAACATCAAGACTGACCCATCTGGATATTATCACCACGAAGTACAGTCCAGAAAAGGTGAGTTATTCGGATTGAACGCAAGAACCTATCTAGTATCTAACAAACCATTCATTAATTACTGGCAAAAATCATTGGTGGAATTCTAATGAAGGGATTCTGTAGTAGATGTAATGCATCTAATGTTGAAGTAGTGCAGATATTCAACAACAAGATTGATGGTGATACCAGAAAAACAATTAATGTATGGAATTATCAAGAAGGTAGGTACATTTGCAGAAAGTGTCTAGGTGATCCAGATGCATGAAAAAACACAAAATCATTAAACCAATTAAAATGCCAACTGAACTGCAACAACGTGCAGCTAGGATTCGTTGGAATGAAATACGATTAGCAAGAAAATTTTTTGATTCAAAATGCGCATGTTGTCCAAAATCAATTCTTACATCAAGAATCAGGCCAAAACCCCATACTATTTTGTCATTTGTAGGATTTCTTTATCATCACTTGGAGTACAGACCAGGTGAACCAAGACGCAAAGACTACCCAAAAGGTTACACTGGATTATGGGATTACAAAGAAGACGTACTGCCATTTGTAGAAAAGTACCATGACGAATTCCTATTACTTTGTGGTGGTTGTCATGATCTAGTAGAACAGATATACAGAAAATGTAAGAATCATCCAGAAATAATGCCAGCCATAATGCTGGCAGTCAAGCTGACGCGTACCTAATCACTAAAACCTTTTATTTTGTCCCACGTAAGACACCGCATGGATATGGAACGCTATGAAACCAGGATCAAAGAACTAGAGCTGGAGCTTGCCAAGACCAAGCAAGAATTAGAATTCTATAAATCACGATTCTTCAACCAACCATCAGTACATCTTAACCAACTTGTATTCAATTTACCAAATCAAATGCAAGAACATTTTGATAATACTGGCCCAGGTAAGAGATACTAATGGCCCAACGAATCTACGGTGATCGTGTGAAGGTTGGCGCATCTGTAGATGAAGATGTGGTGATTGATGGTGATGCAAAGTTCGATGATTCCAACAACTCAAAGATTGATCAAGCTGCAAGACAATCAAGTTCAGAATTAGAATCAATGTTCAAGTTCTATCTATCAGGTGGCACCGTACCAATACCAGACGCATCAATTCCAGACTGGTTCGTTGAGCTCAACAACCAATACATGACTCTATTATTTTGGAAAATTGTCAACGGTACTGGCGATGAAGACATATCCAGGTTCCAAGATGAAACCATCCCACGATACATGATACAATTCCAGCTACCATTCAAGGTCAGCACCAACGGATAAAATGAATTACGAACTTTGGATGTTTGGTAATCCATCATACAAGATAAAAGACTTTGATTTGCCAGCTGAATTTAGGCCCAGGGTTGGTGATATAATCAACCTGGAAAACCAACCACTGACAACCTACAAAGTCCTAGAATGCACGCCAACCAACAACCCAGACAATGTAACAGTCAAATATTTTGTAGAAAAGCTAGACACCAACACCATACCAGGACAAGATACAAACTTGTTGCAGTTCGAAGACCCAAACATACCATATCCACGCATCTACCTGAACTTTTATTAATGTAGAATAACCATGAATAAAACATGGCAAACCTCAGCGCACAGATAGAAAACGAAGACCTAATCGAAGCACTCAGAGAAGAAGCTAAAGAAGAAGGCCGCAACGTATCAAAACAACTAGAACAAATTCTAAAAGAACGATATCCAGATGTGGTGAAAAAGAAGAAATGAGTCAAAATCTACTATTATTACTATCACTGGGACTGGTGGAACCCCAGAACACTTGAAAGATTGTATTGTTATACGAGTCAACAATATTGCGAATCTAGCAACAACACGACAGAAGTTAGAATGGTTCCTAAAGCAAGACTTTAAAGAAGTTGTACAAAACAAAGAAAAAATCCACAAATTAATCTCAATTCTGATGCATCATAACGGTGATTGTATGTGTGATTTGTGCGAATCACCTACTGGTGGTGATTGGGATCAAGTGAAAAAAATAGTGTATGAGGCTGCACTATGAAAATAGAACACCTACCATGTCTAGATGGCGAAGTTTACTATGAAGACCATCAAGATGGCCACAGTCTAACACTCTATTACAAATCAACCAAAAAACCATGGCAATTCTGGAAGCCTGAATACAGATCACATTTCTTTTGGCATACACAAGAAAGTGGCGATGTCTGTGATCAACTAACAACAAGTCAAGGAACCTACCACTATGATGGCAAACAGTGGGTCAAACACAACAAAGTCTGTAATGGATGTGGTGAAGAACTTATAGTCGGTTCCTGGTGTCAAATGTGTCTATCACTAATCAGTGAGGCCAAGAAGCATGGGTTTTGAAGATGATTACTTGGATGCACCAGAGAAATTTAACCGACCCCAGAAACCATTGGTGAGAAAGAAATGACACAATCAAATCCACTCCTAGACAGATTATTAGAAATTGAATCTATAACTAACATAATAGAATCAAAACTACTTCATGCCTATAGTAATTTTGAGATAGACAGTCTTTTAAGACAAAAAGAAAAATTAATCACTGAAAAAGTTACACTCTACCAACAACTAGCAACCCAACTCAATAAAGAAAAACAACTAGACTTTGGCAAAATCTGTATTTTTACAGGCGGGCCTAGTAGATGGCGTGAACATGGTGATAGTGTTGAATGTGGAAATTGCATGAGAAGTATTGATAAAAAAATACTAGCAGAGATAGTGAACAATCAAAAAATAATCACTGATTTGATAGAATGGCAAAAATCCCTAGAGTCACAAGATGAAGATCAAAGCATATCATGTAGTGAGTTTGCAGAAATATTATCTCGTACTCTGAAACAATCCAAACTATCCAACACTGACACCCTACGACAGAAAATAGAGAAAGAAATTAAACGATTAGAATTATTCAAATTAGAATTGAGTCCATCAAGCAATGAACACTTGATTATTACTAAACAAATCGACATTCTAAAATCACTCGTGGAGTCAGAGAAGAAATGAGTACAAAAGAACACTGTCATGGTTGTGGCAAACTATGGAGTGAGGAATCACCAAATTGCGTTTTCAATTATCACAAAAAACCAGAAATGACACCAAACAAAGACCTAGAACGATTAGAGATTGATTTTACACACATAGATTCAGAATCCAATCATGGAATTGCACTAATTATTGCGGAACATGAAAATCTAACACTAGAAGAAGCCCAACAACTCAAAGACACAATCCAAAAGGCATTTGAGTTTTACAATCAATATCTCTCTGACATGGCAAACCCCAATCTGAAAAAAGTAACATTCACCTACAACGAACTTAAAAAACTACAACAAAACCAACATACTGACGAGTGCAGATGGGCTATGAGTATCGCAGACACAATCGTAGTAATTCCCAAAAAATGTGCTGAGTGTCATACTGCATTAGAGATTGGTTACGAATACGGTTATCGAGGCATTCCGTGTTGGTATTGTCCTACTTGCAAGGCTGGTTGTGGTGAAGTCGAATTAAGCGAAATATGGAATGCACTCCAACAAGCCCAAGAAAAACTAGAAGAATTTGAAAAAGGTAGTATGTCTGCACCTGAAAGACGAAATGAATCAATTACAACATTTAGTGAAACCATAAAAGAAAATCAAAAATTAAAAGCAAAACTCAAAAAGATAGAAGAATTAGACTTACCAAAAGTAATAGAACTCGTAAAAGATAAACAAAAATGGTTTGATGAATGTTTGGAATGGCTAGAAGAGTATAAAATCGGAAGTGGAATATCAAACATAATTCAAGAACGCAAAGACGACTATCAACAATTCAAAAATATGTATGATGGCGTTCTGAAATATTTAGAATCACTCCAATCAATTCTAAAGGAAGATACCAAATGACAGACCACATTAAATGTCCCAATCCTAACTGCGATCAAGATGCTAGTTGCACATACGCAGATGACAGCAATGGTAATTTTCTCAAAGTGCGCCACTATGAATGCAGTTGTGGTGCAATCACTACAGTAGTATGGAAGTAATTGAAACCACCATGTCACAACTGCAAAACAACCAAGTATAGAAAGAAGCTCTGGACATCATTCTTTGACCCATCCTGGTACTTTTGCAGTGACAAATGCATCTTTGAGTATGCAGACAAAATTAACCTCACAATAGATGGCCAACCCCTGGATGGCATACTAGACAACAAAACCAAGCAAACTATATCAAGATCAGATGTACTGCAATAGATACCCAGTGGGAGCTAGACCAGGCCGCGGCTATACGGACTAGAAACGAAACTGGGCCCTTTTACCTTAATTCTAATATACTGCAACAAATCAGAATCACTACCCGTAATCACATACCAAATGAAGCTGGAAGATATCGCACTTGAAGGGCCAGTGAATGGTTAGAAAGTGCCAGGATAGTGTGAGAGGTCTGCGGATTGCTCATACGAAGTTCCTAACGCGGGCCTGGGCGCGTCAACCCCAGGCATTACCAAATCGATCTTTTCAGATATAAATCAAAAATTAATACTTCACTCATTCCTAGACAATCCAATGGATGTAATAGCAAAATTCAGATGCAATGGCTATGATGTTGCAAAAGGATGGGGTAGATTCCCACGTGTAAGAACTGTACACTTTGTCCCAGTAGCACCCAAATGGAATGCGCAAGAAAACAAGTATGAAGACACAGAGAATGGCAAATTTTGGGAAGCCTCACCAAGTGGCAAGCTAGAGCTAGGCATGGTAAATGAAGATACAGTCAAACAATTCGATATCGATGAAGAATACTACATCATCATAACCAAGGAAAAACCAGAAGGATTCTAATGATTAGAAGAGCCTGCGTCTATAAAGTCAGCATTCTAAAGGAGGACATAGAATTCATGGATTCTGGAGAGTTTGTCTTCTTAGTGCGGGCAACAACACTGGACGAAGTAGAGGAATTAGAGAAGAACTTCCACGCCTCAAAATTCTAATCCAATCCCCTATTTTATTCAGCAATAATACAATTTAATAACATAGCATGACTAAAATCTAATATGTTTTACCCAGCTTGCAAAATCAAATCATACCCAAAAAGCTGGATAATTACCAAGGTGATATAATTGGCAAAGACACCAGGAAACAGCACCATACCGACAATAGAAAAAAGACAAGCTAGGGTAGTGGAAATCAAATCAGATTACTACTCAAAACACAGACGATACCCCAGGGCCCATGAGGTCATAGAACTAATGAATGCAGATGAAAAATGGGGTAAATACACATGGGACATCTACCATCGTGATAGCTTGGCCATTGGTGCCAAATCAACATACCTTACAGATTTACATCAATCAGTCATATCAGAAATAGCACAGCAAACCATAGATGGATGTAGAGAATTGCAACAAAAGGCCCTGGAAGAAAACAACACCGTTGAATATGCAAGAATCAGCGCAGTTTTGAACCAGATACTAAATGGCAGACTAGGTGATGCATCCGTGGTACTATTGAATTCAAAGCTAGCTCAGACTGAGGCCCAGATGGCAGATATGCAGAAGGAACTAGAAGAGCTGAGGGCCAAGAAGAAATGAATCCACAACATTGTTCTATTACTGGCAAGCATGACCCAATACCGAATCAGTCCTGGTTCCAGTGCAGATGGTGTCATAAGAAAATTGATGGTAGTACAGCACAAGTATTGCCACCCCAGGTAAAGTTCGTAGACACTGACATGTTATTCAAAGAAACCGTGGAATTCTATCTAAAGAAAAATTATTCCCTGGACAGATGCAATGAGATTGCCAAACAAGTAGTAGAACGATACCTACAGAAGAATCAAACCATCCAATTAGGAGCTTCCAACAATGAAGCATGATAGATTCGATTCGCGGAACTTTAACAGAAAATCTAGTAGGTTATGCAAAAACAAAGGATGCAGACACCAGGCAGTAAAAGGATCACATTATTGCAGTGACCAGTGCAAAGAGAAAGACCAGGGCCTAGCACCCCATTGGACTCACATTTACAATAACACAAACAGTGGTACATAAGACAATGAAACCAGGATTGCTACTCAGTGAAGCACCAGAACCAATATTTTATCATCGGTGTTGGGATTGTACAGCGATTTTCACTGACACATTTGACTACCAGAAGCACCGCAAAGATCATCATAACACAATCTATGTGTGGGTCAAACACTGGGTGGAAGAATACACATACTATGACGGAACCAAAAGAGAAGCACATTGGCAATTCTATCAAGCATGGATAGAATTAAGCTCAGAAGATTACTATGGACAAATGCAAAGTCCATGGTTCGAATCGAGAAGGCCCACACAAAGATGGAAGGTAACACCACAAGAGTTAGACAATCGCAACAACAAGAAATGTCATTGTGGTAAACCAAAATCACAGTGGACATCGAAAAGACGACATTACTATTGCAGTGCAGAGTGCGCCACAGATTGGTACAACAAAACACAGTATTGGTCATGGATGCGCGATTCATATCTAGCAGACCATGATAAATGTGAAAAGTGTAACATCAAAACAGACAAGCTAGATGTAGATCATATCATTGCCATTGTACTTGGTGGCCACCCATGGGATGAAAGAAATTTCCAAGCCTTATGTAAGACATGTCATAAAGCCAAGACCAAAGACGACATCCAAATACTAACATGGTGGCGAAGGGAATCAAACTATGACATCTTTGTAGAATCTCAGCAAGCTGTACTGGAATCTTTTCTGGTGATACAATGAGTGCGCGAATAATCACACCGGATGGCCAGGCCCTAGAAGTATCAAAAACAATAGCATCCACAATTTACAATTCCAGACTAAAGGCAGAAACCAAAGTTGAGCTGATGAAGCAGATTGCATTGCCACGCAACTACAAAAATTACAATGAGATTATTGGACTGCCAGTATCTAGAATCACAAACAAACCTAATCCCATTACCTGGTACCAAGAACAATATCACGATGACATCCAAAAGTACCATCACGAATTAATCAACAAGACAAGAAAAGGTGCATTTACTGAAGCTGCCATCAGAAGCATATCACTGAACTGCTTTGACAGATACGCGGGCCACGATGTAATCATGGCAGCTGGTAACGCAGTATCAATCATAAAAGAAGTCATGATCAGATTTGATGAGCTGTTCAAAGATAGAAGACACCCAGACGGTGGCAAGTATGCATTCAAAGACCTGGCAAACAACAAATGGACACATGATGAAATCATAACCAACTTCAAGACTGGTTCACAACTTGAAATAGAAATCTTCAATGATACCAGGCTGCACGGCTTTGCAGTATCAAAGCAAGGCCAGCGTCAAACATTTCGTGGGCCTGATGATACAGTCTGCATCTTTCTCACTGAAGCTGGCCATGTGGGAATGAGTGATGACAGCTCAGTATTCACAGCATTGGAACCAAACCTAGCTAACCGTGATGATGGTGACTTGATTTACGAATCAACACCAAACGGCCAGCGCGGTACATACCATGACTATTGCAACCAATGGAAGCAAAAGTATGGCCTACTAATCAACGACCCATTTCCAACTGTAATCAAAGAAAACAAAGTGCAGCTTGCAAAGCGTGAAGAAGTCTTCAAGGCCACTGGCTGGAACTATCGAGAGATACCATACAAGTGGGCCGTAGAAGCTGGCGTAGTATCACAGAAATTTATCCAATTCCAAAAGAATAATCCTAACGTTGACTTTGACCAGGAATATGACGCTAAATTCACCACATCAAAGATGGCCGCATTCGACTCACTAACAGAAGAAAACTATTTACCAACTGGTTATCAAAGAATCAACCTAGATGACATACTAGCTGGCAAGGATGTGACAATAGAATGATAAACAAAATTTGTAATCATTGCAACCAACACATGAGTGGTACTTTATGTGGTGAATATTATGAAAATGATCACTGGCCTCATTGTAAGTGGAAAAACAAAAAATGGTGGCAATTCTGGATTCGTGAAAGCTACCGATGATCTGCACACATGACATTCAAAAACTAAACATGGAAACTGGCGTACTCTACTGTCAGCAATGCGGTAAGGAGCTCAATAAATGATACTCAGAAAAAAATGTTTTACATGTGGTAAGATGATGATACTTGACAACCCCAGTCTGGTTACCTATGCAAAAATCAAATATCATCCATGGTGCAAACCAAAGTATTCTAAAAAATACAACAAAGATGTTCAAACACGTTATCGACAAAAGCATCCAGAATCATATCTGTTTGATCACATGAAGCGATACTTTGAGAATCCAATCAAATTACTAAACCATGGACAGTGGGTATGAACAAAACCTAATAGAAATTCACCAAATCTTTAAAACCAATTCTAATAGACAAATTTCATGGTAGCAGCTCTTACAATTACTGAAGCCACCGCAAATGTCGGTGATACTATCAATGCATCTGGTACTGGCTACACCCCACTAGAAAACATTGATTTTACATTTAATGGCGTTGCAATCAACGCAGTCGAAGGAACCATCACTAGTGACGTAAGCGGTGAATGGACTGCATCTTTTGTCGTACCAGAAGTGCCAAACGGAGCTAGAAGCCTAGTTGGTACAGACCAGACATTGCTTACAGCTAACGACTCTGTAACAATTAACGCAGAAATTACTTTGACACCAAGTACCAGTTCACCAACTGCCACAGTCCAAATAGATGGTACTGGTTTTGCAGCTGAAGAAGAAATCACCATCACCTTTGACACTGATCCCATTGTAACCGACCCAGTGACAGTGACAACCGATGTAAATGGTTCATTCACTTGTGACATCGTGGTGCCAAGTGTTGCAGCTGGCAACTATACAGTTGATGCAACCGATGAAAGTACCAACACCGACTCTGCCACACTTGCAGTGCAGACAGTACCAGGACAACCAAACGTCACAGTTCAAACCGTCACTGGTACAACCGTTCAACTATCCTGGCCCGCACCAGATGACGGTGATAGTTCAATCACTGGCTATACAGTAGAACACGATACAACATCATTATTCAGTAACCCCACAGCTACACCAGTTGCAGCTGGCAGTGATCCTACTGTAGCTGTAATATCTGGACTGCTTGAAGAAACAACCTATTACTTTAGAGTCAAGGCCACAAACGCAATAGGCAACTCAGCCTGGTCTGCAACTGATACCGCAACAACTGATGATGAGCCAACGGAGCCAACATCATACAACGGTGCAGACCAAAATAGAAAATCACAAGACCTGATTAATCCAGCTACAATAGCTGTGGACAATGACAACATGGTTAAAGTGATGATAATTGACAATCACGATTACGCGCAGAATCTTTTACACATCATCAACACACACGCAACTAATGGCCTGACCTACAACATCTATGGCCACAACAATCCAAATCTTGCAACACCTGGCAACTCAGAAAGCGGAGTGCCACCAGTATTCAGTACAACAACCTGGGCCAAGCTAGTTGCAGCTGATGTGGCAGTGGCAGCTGTTACTGCATCCAAACAACTGATCACAGAACCATGGTGGTGGCTTTGCGTAGTGATGAAACGAACATCTTCTGGCCAGAGTGCCACCGCAGAAATCTACTCTATTGGCCGCAGTGAGTA
>CAZCXQ010000003.1:25332-33272 GCA_964502655.1 uncultured Sphingorhabdus sp. | reverse complement strand
CGCTGTGTAAATGGGTGAGCCACACGCCTTCAATCTTATCGAGCGGCATCCCCATGAGAGACAGCGTTTTGCCCGAGCCTTCACCCATGTCGAAAACAAACAACCGGCCGCCGGCGATCACAACGGTGCACGCAGCCGCGCGGTCACGGTTTGGCAGGGGCGAACCCGTGCCGCAAAATCCGATATGCAGGGCATCGGCGGGCAATTCCGCCATGACATTGCGCGACATTGCACTGTCCGCGGCCCGCGCAATTAGCGCCATCGCAAGTGCGTCACGCTTTACATATGCCGCACCGCCCGCAACGACCAGCCCGCCAAGGACAGCCAAAAGCCATTTCTTCCGCATGATAAATCTCCCCCGTTTGACGACGTACCTACGCGGTTTTGATAGCGTTAGCATATAGGAAAATGATGACGCCGTCGCTGCGCGGCCCAATCGCTGCACATAAAGCTGTGCATTACCTTGGCAGAAGCCTTCCCCTTGTAAAATGGCTGCGCTAGGGCCGGATGGTGATACGCGAAAATATCAAATGCGATTTGGCTATTGTCGGCGGCGGGCTTGCGGGCGGGCTGATCGCGCTTGCCCTTGCGAAAATGCGGCCCGAATTGAAAATCGTCCTGATTGAACAAGGCGACAGCTTTGGCGGCAACCATATTTGGAGCTTTTTTGCGAGCGACATATTGCCCGAGCATCGTTGGCTGACTGCGCCATTGGTGACCTATGGCTGGTCGGGTTATGACGTCAAATTCCCCGCACACAGCCGCACGCTCGACAATATTTATTACACGATTGAATCCGAACGGCTCGACTGGGTGCTGCGCAAGAACCTGCCTGCATCGTCATTGATGCTTGGGCGTGAAGTGAAAGCGGTCTCGCCCAGGCTTGTGGTTCTCGACGGCGCGCAGCGTATTAACGCCGGCGGCGTGATTGACGCGCGGGGCGCGGGCGACCTGAACCATCTGGATTGCGGTTGGCAGAAATTTACGGGCCAGCTGATGCAATTGTCGGAGCCCCACAATCTTACAAAACCCATCGTCATGGACGCGACAGTAGACCAGCATGATGGCTATCGCTTTGTCTATGTCCTGCCCTTTGGGATGGACAAGCTGTTTATCGAAGACACTTATTACAGCGACAAGCCCGATTTGGACCCGCGCATCCTGCGGCAACGGATTGCGGCTTATGCGGATGAACAAGGCTGGAAAGTCGAACGCGTCCTGCGTGAAGAAAATGGCGTCCTGCCCGTGGTGATGGGCGGCGATCTGGAAAGCTATTGGGCAAGCGGCAGTGGCCGCACGGCAAAGGCCGGCGCGCGCGGTGCATTTTTTCAGCCGGTGACCAGCTATTCCCTGCCCGATGCGGTACGCAACGCCATTTTCATTGCAGAGCAGCCCGATCTTGACGGCGACAAGCTCAATCTTGTTCTGCGCCAGCGTGCGCAGGACCATTGGAACAAGGGCAGATTTTTCCGGATACTCAACCGGATGCTGTTCCGCGGTGCCGAAGGCCGCGACCGATATAAAATATTGGAACGCTTCTACAGGCTAAAACCCGGATTGATTGAACGCTTTTATGCTGGGAATAGCAGCAACAGTGATAAGGCGTGCATCCTGATTGGCAAGCCGCCCATTCCCATAGGGAAAGCCATCACCGCGATCCGGAGCAAGAAGAAATGAGCAGGAATCTCGCACTTTTCGTCATCCCGAACTTGTTTCGGGATAACAAACTGGGGTCGCCTGTTATCCTGAAACAAGTTCAGGATGACGCACTTTTGGGACACAATATATGACGAAGACAGCAGCGATTATTGGTGCCGGATTTGGCGGCCTTGCGCTTGCAATGCGGCTTCAATCTGCAGGCATCTCCACGACGATTATCGAAGCGCGCGATAAGCCCGGTGGCCGCGGCTATTATTGGGAAAAGGACGGCTTTACCTTTGACGGTGGGCCAACGGTCATCACCGACCCGCCATGTCTGGAAGAATTATGGTCGCTGTCCGGCCATAAAATGTCGGACGACGTGGAATTAATGCCCGTGTTCCCGTTCTACCGGTTGAACTGGCCCGATGGCACGAATTTCGATTATTCGAATGACGCACCCGGCCTGAAAGCGGAAATCGAAAAGCTGAACCCCGACGATGTCGAGGGCTATCGCAAGTTCCTTGCATATTCGAAGGGCGTGTTCAAAGAAGGCTATCAAAAACTCGGTTCCGTCGCGTTCCTCGACTTCGCATCGATGATAAAGGCCGCCCCTGCGCTGATGAAATATCAGGCATGGCGCTCGGTCTATTCGATCGTTTCGTCTTATGTGAAAGACGAAAAGCTGCGCGAAGCTTTGTCATTCCACACATTGCTCGTCGGCGGAAACCCGATGAGCACCAGCGCGATCTACGCGCTCATCCACACCATCGAAAAAGAGGGCGGGGTCTGGTTTGCCAAGGGCGGCACCAACCGGCTTGTCGCCGCAATGGTGACGCATTTTGAGCGGCTCGGCGGGACGATCCGTCTGGGCGATCCGGTGGAAGAAATCGAAACACGCGGTGACAAGGTCACTGGCGCGCGCACGAAATCGGGCTGGCGTATGGACTGCGACATGGCGGCGTCCAATGGCGACCTTATGCACACCTACAAGGATTTGTTGACCAGCAACAAACGCGGCGAGCGCGCAACCAAATCGTTGCGGCGCAAAAGCTGGTCGCCATCGCTTTTCGTCCTGCACCTTGGCATCAAGGGCACATGGCCGGGCATTCCGCACCACATGATCTTGTTTGGCCCGCGCTACAAAGGCCTGCTGGACGACATTTATAAAAACGGTGTCCTGCCGCAGGATTTCTCGCTATATTTGCACCATCCGACCGTCACTGACCCAAGCCTTGCGCCCGAAGGTTGCTCGACATTTTATGTCCTCGCGCCTGTCGCGCATATGGGCAAAGCGCCGCTCGATTGGGATGGCGATGTTGGTGAAGCGTTGAAGGAACGGATTTTGGATGAGCTTGAGCGCCGCCTGATCCCCGACATCCGCAGCCGGATCATGACGCAGTTCCATTACACACCGGCCGATTTCGGCCGCGACCTTTCGGCGCATTTGGGCAGCGCGTTCAGCCTTGAACCCGTGTTGTGGCAGTCGGCCTATATGCGTGCGCATAACCGTGATGACGCGATACCAAATCTGTATTTCGTTGGCGCGGGCACGCACCCGGGTGCTGGCATTCCCGGCGTTGTCGGTAGTGCAAAGGCAACGGCCGCATTGATGTTGGAGGAAGCACATAAGTGAAACGGCTCGCTGTCTATTGCGGTTCGGCAACGCCCGATAACCCCATTTATATCGAAGCGGCGCGCAGCGTCGGAAAGATGCTGGCGGAACGCGGCATTGGCGTCGTCTATGGCGGCGGCCGATTGGGGCTGATGGGTGCAGTGGCCGACAGCGCGCTTGCGGCAGGCGGCGAAGTCATCGGCATCATCCCCGAAGCACTGGTCGGTGCTGAAGTCGCGCACAAGGGCTGCACCGAACTGCATGTCGTTTCGGGCATGCACGAACGCAAGGCGCGCTTTACCGACCTGTCCGACGGCTTCATAACCATTCCCGGCGGCGTCGGGACGATGGACGAATTGTGGGAAGCGATCAGCTGGTCACAGCTTGGCTATCATCAAAAACCCGTCGGCGTTTTGAACATTGCCGGTTTTTATGATCAGCTTATCGCGTTCAACCAGAATATGATCGATGTCGGCTTTATCCGGCCGCAACATGCGGGCATCATGATCGTTGATGACACGCTGGACGGCTTGCTGGACAAAATGGCCGCTTATGTGCCGCACAAAACCATCTTTCAGATGAAAGCAGACGATTTGTGAACCAAGCCTTCATCAGCCCTTGCACAGATTTTTGCCGTGGCTGATTTTGATCGCCCTGCCCTTGTTCAATTTGCGCAAGACAGCATATCGCGGGGTTCCAAGTCCTTCCGTTTCGCCAGCCGGTTGTTTGACCGCGTTACGCGCGAACGCGTGTGGCTGCTCTACGCATGGTGCCGCAAATGCGATGATATGGCCGATGGTCAGGACCATGGCGGTGCGATGGCGGCGGTCACCGACCCTCAGCAGAGCCTTGCCGCCATTCGCACGCTCACCGCAACAGCGCTGGCGGGGACGCCCACGGGTGAGCCTGCGTTTGACTGCCTGGGCGTTGTCGCGCAGGAGTGTGGCATTACGGCGCGCATGGCAGAGGATGTGATCGAAGGCTTCGCACTGGATGCCGCGGACTGGCACCCCCGCCGCGAAAGCGACCTATACCAATATTGCTACCATGTTGCAGGCGCCGTGGGCGTGATGATGGCCGTGGTGATGGGCGTTCCGGCGGATGACGATGCTACGCTCGACCGGGCATGCGACCTTGGCCTCGCCTTTCAACTCGCCAACATTGCGCGCGATATTGCCGAAGATGACGCCGCCGGACGTTGCTATTTGCCCGATGATTGGTTGGCGATGCTTGATATCGGGCCGGGCGAGCATATGAAGCCGCATAACCGCAAGAAACTGGCGCTGATGGGCCGTTGGCTGGCGGACGAGGCCGAGCAATATGAAGCGTCGGCACGTGTCGGCGCGGCGCAGCTGCCGCTGCGTGCACGCTGGGCGGTGCTATCCGCCGCTGGCATTTATGGCGAAATCGCCCGCAAAGTCCGCGCCGCCGGTAGCCACGCATGGGACCAACGTATTTTCACTAGCCGCCCTGAAAAGTTTCGCTGGGTGCGCAAGGCATTTGTCGATGCTGTTGCAAACAACCCGCGTGATATGGACCGCGCGGCGTTGTGGACGCGGGCGAGGGTTTAGCAGCGCGGGCTTCGTGGCGCTGAAGTGGTTATCTAAAATTCGTCATCCTGAACTTGTTTCAGGATAACGGGCGACGTCGGCGTGTTATGCTGAAACAAGTTCAGCATGACGCGCTGTGGTGGGCGGACCTTAACCCAACGTCAAACGGACGAATTCAACAACCGCGCCGCACGCCCCGACAAGCGCTCCACCGCGGCGTCATGTATTCCCGGCGCGCAGCAGATCAGGCCGAAATCCAATGGTTTGCGCTTATTATATAAAATCGGTCCGCCAAGCGCATCGGTCACGACTGCACCCGCTTCCTGCGCGACGAGGTGCGCAGCGGCAATGTCCCATTCATTGCCCCAGCGCAGCGTTGCGACCAAATCGGCGCGGTCGCAGGCGACCATCGTCATCCGCATCGCGATGCTGTTGGGCTTGGGCACCGTCACAAGGTCCGCATCCAGCCGTGGCAATTCATCGGCGGGCACACGTGATCCGGTAAAATCCAATCGCGTGCTGCCCGACAGACGGGCATTGTTGCACGTCACGCCTTCGCTGCGTGCCGCGACCCAGATTTTGTCTTCGGCCGGTGCGGCCATCACCGCAAATATCGGAATGCCATCGGCCACCAAGGCAACCGACACGCACCATCCGCTGCGTCCGCGCACATAATCGCGGGTGCCGTCGATAGGGTCGACGAGCCACAATAGCCGCGCATCCAGCCGCTTTGGGTCATCCAGCGTCTCTTCGGACAACCATGCCGCCTCGGGCAAAATCGCCTGCAAACGCGTGGTCAGCAACGCGTCGACGGCCATGTCGATTTCGCTCACGAAATTGTCGCGGCTCTTTTCCCACACCTTGGCATCGGGCACTGCGCCGTCGCGCCAGCTGGCAAACGCCAGTGCCGCAGCTTCCTGCGTGGCTGCGATGACGGCGTCTCTATCAAGCTGGCGTTCAGGCACCTGCGATCATCATGCCGTCGATCCGCAAGGTCGGCACATTGATGCTGCGGATCCATTCCAGATCGTTCGCGGCGGTCATTGCTGCAAACATATCCTTCAAATTGCCGGCAATGGTAAATTCGCTCACAGGTCCCGCAATTTCGCCATTGATGATCAAGAAACCGGCGGCACCGCGGCTATAATCGCCCGTCACAGGATTAACGCCCTGCCCAGCCAGTTCGTGCACATAGACGCCATGTTTGATGTCCGCGATCAGTTCGGCAACGCTGACACTGCCGCCTTCCAAATGCACGTTCGATGGGCTGACGCCGGGGGCTCCGCTGACGCCGCGGCTCGCATGGCCGGTAGGTTCCAATCCCAATTGCCGCGCCGATGCGCTTTCCATCAACCAGCCGGTCAAAACGCCATTTTCGATGATCGCACGGCGCGCGGTGGGCAGGCCTTCGCCATCAAAGGCGCGCGACCCAAGCCCGCGCGGCACATGCGGATTGTCGATGATCGATATGCCGCTGTCGAACAATTGCGCGCCGAGCGATTCCAGCAGGAAGCTTGTTTTGCGGGCAATGGCCGACCCGCTAATCCCACCCAGCAAATGCCCCACAAAGGAACTGCCAACGCGTGGATCGAATACCACGGGCATCTGTCCGCTTTTGATGGTGCCGGGGTTCAACCGTTTCACTGCGCGTTCACCGGCACGCGTGCCGACGCTGGCGGGGCTGGCGAGATCGGCAAGATGCCGGGCCGAGCGCCAGTCATAATCGCGTTCCTTGGCATCGCCATCGCCCGATAGCACGCTGGCCGATATGCCATAGCCTGATCCCGATTTCACGCCCGCAAAGCCGTGGCTGGTGGCCAGCGCAAAGATCGAGCGCGACGCACTTGCGCCAGCGCCTTCGCTGTTGGTGACGCCGGGAACGGCGCGCGCGGCATCTTCGCATTCAAGCGCGGCTGCGCGCAGAGCTGCAGGATCGGGGTCTTGGCCATCATCGCTGTCGAAGTCCGGAATTGCGCCCGTCAGCAGCCGGTCGTGCGGCGCGAGGCCCGCATATTGGTCTTCGGGTGCTTCCTTCGCCATGTCGATCGCGCGCGCCACCAAACCGGCCAGAATATCGGGGTTCATGTTGGACGATGAAATCGTCGCCGACCGCTGGCCGACAAAAACCCGCAAGCCAATATCTTCGCCTTCGGATCGCGCCACATCCTCTAACTTGCCCAGCCGCACCTGAACGTCCGTAGATGCGTCACACACATAAACGGCATCGGCGGCATCGGCGCCGGCTTTAATGGCTTGGGAAACGAGATTGTGCGCGCGATCAAGCGCTTCTTGAGGTTTAAGCATGATTCCCGCTTAGGCGCGGGCCGTTACAGCGTCAATCAAGCGGCTTTCAAAATACCGTGAACAAAACCGCCAAAATTGCTGGAATGACCACAGCAGCAGCCCAAAGCTTAAACCGGTCCGCGACATAATGCGTGTTCAGACCGTCGCCATTATACGCAGCGGCATCGAGCGCCTGCCAGCGACGCTCCATATTGCGGCATGGCGGAATGACCACAGCCACAAAGAGGACCAAGACAAAATAAGGGAAAATCGACGTGCCACTGGATTCGATAGTGGGCGTCACCAAAAATATCAGTGCCAATGTGTAGACCACCAGCGCAAAGGCGACATGGTCGGACATACGTTTTGAATAGCTTTTATAGCTGCGCATTTGCGCGTGTTCGGCTTTTGCCATTTTTTTGCTCTCCTCTTCCCATCATGAGACTGTCATCTTTGGGAACAGGTTTCAAGCATATTTACCAAGCGCTATGGCAGCCCTAAAATCTTGTGATTCTGCAAGGATAAGCGCCATTTTGGGCGGTCCATGACGAAGCGTGTTGCTTCCTCGACGCTGGCCGCGTTCAACACCGCGTCGCCTTTATCCATGGGCTGGATGAGGAAATGGGCAAATTGCCATTCCTCCATGCGGTCCAAATCACTCGCCAATTGCGGCCAGACGAGTTTCAGTTCATCGCCATGATGTTGGACCACGTCGGATCCTGCCTTGGGGCTGATGCAGACCCAATCAATGCCCGGATGGACCGCAATTGTGCCGTTGCTTTCAATGGCGATTTGAAACCCGTGCGCGTGCAAGGCGTCGATAATGGCATCATCGACCTGCAACATGGGTTCGC
>CAZCXQ010000003.1:21740-25322 GCA_964502655.1 uncultured Sphingorhabdus sp. | reverse complement strand
TAGCGCGATTGCGTACCGTCACCCCACACAGCCGCAACTTTTGCAGCAAGGTCAGCCGCGTCATAACGCCCGCCATTTTCGCCATTCATGCCGACAAAATCCGTATCGCAAAATTGGCAAATGGCCGAACTGCGGTCTTCTTCGCGGCCCGTCCACAAATTACATCCGGCAAAGCGCAGGAACACCGCACGGCGACCCGCATGGACGCCTTCGCCCTGAAGCGTCAGGAAAATCTCTTTAACCGCGTAGCTCATGCGTAAACGGTGGGGTCGGGCAATCCCGCATCGGCAAAGCCCTTGGCGCGCAAACGGCAGCTGTCACAGCGGCCACAGGCTTTGTTATCGGGCGTCGGATCGTAACAGGACCAACTCATGCCCGCATCAAGGCCAAGCCGCGCCGCTTGCGTGGCGATATCTGCCTTGCTCATGTGCAGCAACGGCGTGTGAACACTGAAATGATCGCCCTCAACACCCGCCTTGGTGGCCAAATTGGCCATGCCTTCAAAGGCGCGGATGAATTCCGGGCGGCAGTCGGGATAGCCCGAATAATCAAGCGCATTGACGCCAATCCACAAATCCCGCGCGCCGCGTGCTTCGGCAAGGCCAAGGCATAAGGACAGGAATATCGTGTTGCGCGCAGGCACATAAGTGATGGGGATGGCGTTTTCCTCAACGCCCTCTTTGGGAACAGCAATGTCCGCGGTCAGCGCGGAGCCGCCAAAGCGTGTCAGATCAAGCGGCAGGACGATATGTTCAATCGCCCCCAAATGCGCGGCTATGGTCGCGGCACTATCAAGCTCAATCCGGTGGCGCTGGTTATAGTCAATGGTCAGCGCGATAAGGTCATAGCCCGCCTCACGCGCCAAGGCGGCAACAACCATTGAATCGAGGCCACCGGACAAAAGAACGATGGCAGATTTGGATTTTGCGGTCATGGCGAGAGGTCTCTGTATTCAGAGAGAAGAAAAGTGGTGCACCCGGAGCGATTCGAACGCCCGGCCCTCAGATTCGTAGTCTGATGCTCTATCCAGCTGAGCTACGGGTGCACTGGAGCGCCGCTATTAGGGACGCTGGCAAAGTTGTGCAATAGCTAATTTGAACCTTAAAGCTGCTTACATGTCGATTTTCTGCGGATGGCATCAATCGTTGGGAAAGTGCTGGCCGGGGCGACCAATATTCGGATCAATACCAGCCCCCTGTCATAGCCGACACGGACGGGTTCATAACCCGCTGGCGCCGTTTGCCCCGCGTTTACGAGCGCCAGCCGCGCAGCCTTGCCTTTGGTATCCCTGTCGCTGCGTACCGCCGCCACATCTGTTCGGGCATCAAAAATGCTCACGGACCAATAATGGTCCGGCACAGGCTGCACATCGACCAGCACTGGCCCCTTGGAGACATTAAAGGCGCAAGCGGCATATGCAAGGTCAGGGCTTGGCCGAACAATCGTCTGATTGGCGGCTGTCGTCATCGGCGAAAAGGCGAATTGATTTTCAGGGCCGCGATTGCCAATTTTTTTCAGCGCCGCTTGCATCAGCGCATAAGGCGTTGCCAGCAAGGTCGCCTGATACGCACCCAATGCGACAAGGCCGCCCGCCACTATCGGAAATAACCAGCGCCGCATCATGCACATCCTTTACGGTCAATAATAGGCAGCTGCGCCTTTTCGGGGCTTTGGATCATCATCGTTGATGGATGGTATAGCCGAAGCGTCAGGTCAAATTTGGGCACTGAGCCCGTGGGCAGCCATGTTCCGCTTTGCGCCGATGGCGCGACAGTGAACGACCAGCCGCCGGCTTCATCGACCGGAACGGCACTGGCGGGCACCGACCAGCGGTTGGCGGCATTTTTCACAAGCCAGCCTTCGCCTTCATATAAGGTGATGCTCCACCACCGGCCATCCAGCTTGCCGCCGCGCACGTCATATGTGCAGCGACCGTTCAGTGCGCGGCCCTCGCTGTCGCGGGTGGCAGTAAAATACATCGCCTCTTTGGCGGGCAGGGCGAGCAGACCAGACAAAGCGACCTTGGCGCGCGTGAGCGCGCTTGCATCCACGGTGCCAAAGCTTTTTCCTGTCTGCCACGGTCCGATTTCGACCATGCCATCGCTTAATCCGCCACGAACCTGATGCACAGCAAAGGCCGCGCCGCCAACTAAGCCCAATGCGATACATGCCGCAAATCGGTGCCATGTTTTCATAATGCTCTCCCTCGAACGAAGGTTAGAACAAAAGATTACTTTCTGGCAAGCGCCGCCTGCGCTGCTGCCAGTCGCGCGATAGGCACGCGATAGGGGGAGGCGCTGACATAATCGAGGCCGACCTTTTCGCAAAAGGCAATCGACGCTGGATCGCCGCCATGTTCGCCGCAAATCCCAAGCTTGATTTCAGGACGCGTCGCGCGGCCTTTGTTCGCCGCAATTTCGATCAGCTGGCCAACGCCTTCCACATCCAGGCTGACGAACGGGTCGCGGGCGTAAATGCCCTTGTCGACATAATGCGTCAGGAACCGAGCGGCATCATCGCGGCTGACGCCCAAAGTGGTCTGCGTCAGGTCGTTCGTGCCAAAGCTGAAGAAGCTGCCGACTTCGGCGATTTCATCAGCCATCAATGCAGCGCGCGGCAGTTCGATCATCGTGCCGACCAGATATTCGATACGCTTGCCCTGTTCGGCAAAGACGGCTTCGGCAGCCTTGTCGACAACATCCTTCATCAGCTCAAGCTCACGGCGCGTGCCGACCAGCGGGATCATGATTTCCGGTACCGGTGCGACAGCCAATGAACAGGCCGCTTCGAATATCGCGCGCGCCTGCATCTCGTAAATTTCGGGGTAGGTCACGCCCAAGCGGCACCCGCGATGGCCCAGCATCGGGTTGAATTCGTGCAGTTCCGCCGCGCGTTGTTTCAACAGCTCAATACCCACGCCGGCAGCCGCAGCAACCTCGGCAAATTCGCTTTCCTGATGTGGCAGGAATTCATGCAATGGCGGGTCGAGCAAGCGAATGGTGACGGGAAGCCCAGCCATCACTTCGAAAATCGCGGTAAAGTCCTTACGCTGTTCGGGCAGCAATTTGTCGAGCGCAACGCGGCGGCCCTTTTCATCATCCGCCAGGATCATCTGGCGCACAGCGGTAATGCGCGCAGCATCAAAGAACATATGCTCGGTACGGCACAGGCCAATGCCTTCTGCGCCAAAATCGCGCGCCGTCTGCGCATCCAATGGCGTTTCAGCGTTGGCGCGGACTTTCATCCGGCGACCGGCATCGGCCCATACCATCAACGTGCCAAAATCACCCACCAGCTCAGGCTGCAAGGTCGGGACTTCACCTGCCATCACTTCGCCGGTTGACCCATCAAGCGTGATGATATCGCCTTCATGCAGCGTTCGTCCGGCAATGCGCAGCGTTTTGGCCGCGGCATCAATTTGAAGGCTGCCAGCCCCCGATACGCAAGGACGGCCCATGCCACGTGCGACAACCGCCGCATGGCTTGTCATGCCGCCACGTGCGGTCAGTATGCCAGTTGCGGCGTGCATGCCGTGAATGTCTTCAGGACTGGTTTCAACGCGCACCAAAATGACGGACTCGC
>CAZCXQ010000003.1:0-21730 GCA_964502655.1 uncultured Sphingorhabdus sp. | reverse complement strand
CATTTGTCGGCGGTGTCGGCATCAAACACGATTTTGCCCGACGCTGCGCCCGGCGAAGCTGGCAGGCCAGAGGTCAGCACATCGCGCACGGCATCGGGGTCCAGCGTCGGGTGCAGCAATTGGTCCAGCGCCATCGGGTCCACGCGCAGGACAGCCTCGTCTGTGGTGATGAGGCCAGCGTCGGCCATATCAACCGCGATTTTCAACGCGGCCTTCGCGGTGCGCTTGCCCGAGCGCGTTTGCAGCATCCACAATTTTTCACGCTCAACGGTGAATTCGATATCCTGCATATCGCGATAATGCGTTTCGAGGATGTCGAACACGCGCGCCAGTTCGGCATATACCGCGGGCATCGCTTCTTCCATCGACAAGGGCTTTGCGCCCGCGCGCTCGCGTGCCGCCTTGGTCAGATATTGCGGGGTACGGATACCCGCGACAACATCTTCGCCTTGGGCATTGATCAGATATTCGCCATAATAAGCATTCTCGCCGGTCGCAGGGTCGCGGGTGAAGGCCACGCCGGTGGCGGACGTTTCGCCCATGTTGCCAAACACCATCGCCTGCACATTGACCGCAGTGCCCCAGTCACCCGGAATATTGTTCAGGCGGCGATAGACCTTTGCCCGGTCGGACTCCCATGAACCAAATACAGCGCCAACCGCGCCCCATAATTGGTCATGCACATCTTGCGGAAATGGCTTGCCCCATTCGGCCTGAACCAGCCGCTTATACTCGGCCACCAACGCCTTCAGATCATCGGCAGACAGCTCGGTATCGAGATAATAGCCTTGGTCTTCCTTGGCGATTTCCAGCGCTTCTTCAAATGCGCCATGATCGAGTTCCAACACCACATCGGCATACATTTGAATGAAGCGACGATAGCTGTCCCACGCAAAGCGAGCGTCGCCCGATGATGTTGCCAAACCTTCTACAGTTTGGTCGTTAAGTCCCAGATTTAAAACGGTATCCATCATCCCGGGCATCGACACACGCGCGCCAGAGCGGACGGACACGAGCAACGGATTGGCCGCATCGCCAAACGCTTTTCCGGTGACCTGTTCAATATGCGCAAGCCCGCCCGCAACCTCTGCACGCACGCTGTCGGGGAAGCTTTGGCCATTGGCGTAATAGGCCGTGCACATCTCGGTCGTGATGGTGAAGCCGGGGGGGACAGGCAACCCAATCGACGCCATGCCGTCAAGGTTCGCACCCTTGCCGCCCAGGATATTTTTGTTGCCGCGAACGGTTTCATCGCCGTCCGAAACACCACCACCGAAACGAAATACATATTGGGTCATGCTAAGTCCTTATTGTCTGTCAGCATTCCCGGGGAGAAACCGTCAGCCTTCTATTTTCGCAAAATCCGCAACCCGGTGAACCGCATCGCGGAACCTTGCCAGCAAGCCCAGACGAAACGCCCGTTTAGCGGGGTCTTCGTCGTTCACCATCACGCCGTCAAAAAAAGCATCGATGGGCGCGCGCAGGCTGGCAAGTGCAGCCATTGCGCCTTCGAAATCTTCGGCATCGACGGCGGCCGCGGCATTGGGCGCGGCGGTGTCGAGCGCGGTGAGGAGTGCACCCTCTTCAGCCACCAAATCCGCCGGAGCGGGTGCAGCCGCGTCAACACCGTCCGCTGCCTTCAATATGTTCGCCGCACGCTTATACGCCGCCAACAAATTCGCGCCTTCGGCTGTCGTGATATATGCCTGCAATGCGTTCACCCGCGCGAGCAGCCGGACAAGATCATCCTCACCGCCAAGGCTAAACACCGCATCAATCAAATCGTGCCGCACGCCCGCTTCGCGTTGTTGGACTTTGAGGCGGTCGACCAAAAATTCTTCCAAGCTGTCAAAGCTCGTTGCCGCTCCAGTTGCCAAGAGCATATCCTTGAGCGAACAGCGCAGGTCGTTTTGAAGCAGCAGTGACAAAAAGCCGATGGCCGCACGGCGTAATGCGAACGGGTCCTTCGAACCCGTGGGCGGCATGCCGGCGGCAAAGAATTGTGCAAGCGTGTCCAGCTTATCCGCCAAGCTGACCGCCACCGTGACCGGCGCGGTGGGCACATCGTCGCCCTGCCCGACGGGCTTGTAATGGTCGCGGACCGCGTCGGCGACAGCATCCGCTTCGCCCTGTGCACGGGCGTAATAGCCGCCCATGAGGCCCTGCAATTCGGGGAATTCACCGACCATGCCGGTGACGAGGTCAGCCTTGCACAGCCGCGCCGCGCGTTCGGCGTCATCGGCATTGGCGCCTTTGACAATGCCTTCTTCGACCAACCAGCGCGCCAGCTTGGCAACGCGTTCGACCTTGTCGGCGACGCTGCCCAATTTTTCGTGGAACGTGATCTGCGCAAGCTTCGTGGCCTGATCGTCCAACGCAACCTTCAGGTCCTGTTCCCAGAAGAATTTCGCGTCAGATAGGCGCGCGGCAAGAACCTTCTCATTGCCCGCAACAATCGCTGCGCCGCCGTCATGCGCATCGATATTCGCGGTGCAGACAAAGGCGTTGGCGAGCTTGCCGGCGCTGTCGTGACAGACAAAATATTTCTGGTTTACGCGCGCAGTCAGCTGAATGACTTCCTGCGGAACTTCCAAAAACGCTGGGTCGAAACGGCCAAGCATTGGCACGGGCCATTCGGTCAGCCCGGCATTTTCGACGACCAGCCCTTCATCCTCAACCAACGTCAGCCCTGCGGCCGCAGCAGCCGCCTTTGCGCCGTCGCGAATGAGCGCGCAGCGTTCGGAGAAATGGACGAGGACATGGGCATTGCGGAGCTTTTCAGCATAGTCGCCTGCGTTGCCAATAGTGACAGGGCCGCTGTGGTGGAACCGATGTCCCATCGTCGCCGCGCCGCTAACGATACCTTCGATCTCGCATGGCACGACATCATCGCCCAGTATCGCAACGATGCCTTGCAATGGGCGGACCCAGCGCAGACTTTCCGTCGAAGCCGACCCCGCGCCCCAGCGTTGTGACTTTGGCCATGGGAACGCACGGATAATCGCCGGAATCGCCTCGGCCAGAACATCAGCGGTCTGACGCCCTGCCTTTTCCACGACCGCGAAATACACGCCATCGCGTTCAATCAACTGATCTTGCGTAAGGCCAGCTTTGCGGAGGAAACCCTCCATCGCCTGTGGCGGCGCGCCAATTTTTGGCCCTTTGGTCTCTTCGGACACAGCGTCTGTCGCCAGCGGCAGCCCCGTCGCAATCAACGCCAAGCGGCGCGGCGTGGCAAAGGTTTCCACCGAAGCCGCAGCCAGCCCGGCCTTGGCCAGCGCGTCGTTGAACAAGCGCGCCAAATCTTCCTTGGCCTTAACCTGCATCCGCGCAGGGATTTCTTCAGAACGAAGTTCCAGCAGAAAATCGGTCATGCCGTCCATCCGTTCTTTTCCATCCATGCCTGGCAGCTGCCTTTGGCGAGGTCGCGGACGCGGCCCATGTAGCTGGCGCGTTCTTGCACGGAAATCACACCGCGCGCCTGAAGTATGTTGAAGATGTGGCTTGCCTTGATCGCCTGTTCATAAGCAGGAATGGGTAGGCTGCGCTCGAGGCAGTTTTCGCACTCCGCAGTCGCCTTTTTAAAGGCATCGAACAGCATGTCGGTGTCGGCCACCTCAAAATGATAGGTGCTCATCTGCCGCTCGTTTTCGCGAAAGACGTCGCCATAAGTAATCGCCGGGCGATCCGCGGTGGCGTTGTTGTACGCGAGGTCGAAAATGCTGTCCTTGTTCTGGATATACATGGCCAGACGTTCCAGACCATAGGTCAACTCGCCTGAGACCGGCTTGCAATCAAACCCGCCCATTTGTTGGAAATAGGTGAACTGCGTGACTTCCATGCCGTCGCACCAGACTTCCCAGCCAAGGCCCCATGCACCCAGCGTCGGGCTTTCCCAGTCATCCTCGACAAAGCGGATGTCGTGCAGCAACGGATCAATGCCAATGGCCTTGAGCGAGCCCAAATACAGGTCCTGAAGGTCTGGCGGGCTTGGTTTCAAAATCACCTGATACTGATAATAAGCGCCGAGCCGGTTCGGGTTTTCGCCATAGCGCCCATCGGTCGGGCGGCGCGACGGCTGCACGAATGCGGCATTCCACGGATCAGGGCCAAGCGCGCGCAAAGTGGTCGCGGTGTGGAAGGTACCGGCACCCATTTCCATATCATAAGGCTGCAATATCGCGCAGCCTTGCTTGCCCCAATAATCATGGAGGGTGAGGATCAGGTCCTGAAAACTAAGTGGTGCGATGTCGGACATGGCCAGCCCTTGGCGGAGATAGGCGGCTAAATCAAGGTTCTGAAAAGCACGCGCCTCGTTTTGTCAGTGACGCATAGCATTATGTAAGGTTTTGTTGACATATTGTGCGAATCGCAATAGTAAGGTTTCCATGACACAAAGACATCATAACCTGACATGAAAAATCAGCTGAAAGTTCTCCGCGCAATGCGGAGCTGGAGCCAAGCCGATTTGGGCGAGCATCTCGATGTATCGCGCCAAGCGGTCAATGCCATCGAGACGGGAAAATATGACCCGTCGCTGCCGCTGGCGTTCAAGATTTCACGGCTGTTTGCATTGCCGATCGAGGAGATTTTCGATGACGAATTTGAAGGAGCGCACAATGACTGACACATCGACGAGATCGAACCGCAAGCGACGCTACATCATGTCTATGGGGATCACCTTTATCGGCGCAGTGATCGGCTGCGTTTTGCTCCAGTTGGGAATGAACCAAAATAACGACGCAATGAAAATTGTCTCCCTAACGATCATAGGTACGGCGCTTCTGTGGGGTATGTGGTTGTATCACGGATCAGCCGACGAGCACGAAAAAGAGGCGCTATATTTTTCGAACAGTATTGCCTTTTATACGCTTATAATCGTTGGTTTTTGTTCGATTGTTCTTCGCACATTGACGACGCCAGTGATGATCTCAATTCAAAACATGCTATTGGCCAGTGCTTTGACAGGTTGCGTGGCTTGGATATGGAAAAAATATCGCTGATATTAAAATCGTTTACCTACAGTTGTTATGACCGCGACTTAAAGGAGAATATCTATGCGTGTACGTTTAAAGTCCCTGCTTGCCGCGACAGCAACATGTGCGCTGGCCTGGGCAATACCGGCCGCAGCGCAGATCACGCCAACCGAGGCCCCCGCCGCAATCGAGGCGCTTGACCCCGTCAAAATTCCTGCCGCTACCATCAAGGATGTCGATCCCGCTTTGTGGGTGGTGAAGGACGAAGACACGACGGTCTATCTGTTCGGTTCCATCCATATTTTGAAGCCAGGCCTTGGTTGGTTCGACGAGGTCGTCAAAGCCGCATTTGACGCGTCGGACCAATTGGTGCTGGAACTGGTAGAGCCACCCGCAGGCGAGGCCCAAGCGCTTTTTGGCAAATTGGCGATGGACCAGCAGGGCAAGACCCTGCGTTCCAAAATGAACGATGCGGACCGCGCGGTGTATGAAACAGCGGTTGGTAAGCTTGGTCTTCCAGTGGCCGCACTTGACCCGTTCGATCCATGGGCGGCCGCGGTAACGCTCTCTTTGCTTGGAATGCAGAAAAGCGGTTTTGACCCCAATAGCGGCGTCGAAAAACAGCTAACGGCTGCAGCAAATGCCGCCAAAAAGCCGATTGCCGGTTTGGAAACGATGGCGTTCCAATTGGGCGTGTTTGATACCCTGCCCGAATCCGAACAGGTCGCGTTTCTTGTGGAAACCGCAAAGATGATTGATGATGCGGGAACCAGCATGGACAAGATGGTCAACATGTGGGCATCGGCCGAAACCGAAAGCCTTGGCCAACTTATGAACGAGGGCCTGACCAGCCGCACCTTGTACGACGCCCTGCTGACGAAGCGGAATGCCAATTGGGCGAAATGGATTTCGGCGCGCATGGCAAAGCCCGGCGTGACATTCATGGCGGTGGGCGCAGGGCATTTGGCTGGCCCGACCAGCGTTCAAAATCTGCTTCCTGCTTATGGCCTAAGTGCAACACGGGTGGCCTATTAAGTTTTGATGTGTCACACATGTAAGGGCCCGACGATATGCGTTCGGGCCCTTAACGTTTAGCGGGATCGCAATGGACAATACGCAACGCACCGATGGCGCCTATGCCGGGTCACTGGAAAGCCCGAACTATCCAGGTCTTTGGCCCAGCGCCGGGTTTATCCTGCTCTATTTTGTGCTGCAGGCGGTGTGTACGGGCCTCATCATGGTCGCGACGAGAACGAGCCATGTAATGCCCGTTGTGATTATCTTCGGCCTTGTTGCCGCCGCGATTGTCCAATTGTTCCTGATGTGGCTGTATCTGCGCAAGCCGGGGCGGATGGCGATATTGGGGCTCAACAGTTTTGGCAAAATCCCGCTGCGTCAAGCAGCGGCGCTTGCGGTCGTTGTGATTATGGCGGCCATGGCGTTCAATTATGTTTACGCGACCTATGTCATTCCGGGTGTCGGAATGCAGGAGGAAATGGCCAAAATCCTCGCCTCCATTCCGCGCACGCCCGTGAATATTGCCGCGATATTTTTCGCCATCGCGATTGCGGCGCCGATTGTCGAAGAATTGCTGTTCCGGGGTATGCTGCAGAATGCGGTTGCGAAATATGTGCCTTTTTGGGCGGCAATCCTGCTGTCATCATTCCTGTTCGCGGTCGTGCATATGCAGCTTTATGCCATCCCCGGATTGATGTCGCTCAGCATCGCTTTTGGCTATCTCTACCACCGTACAGGATCGCTGCGCACCAACATCATCCTGCACATGGCGAACAATGCGTTTGCTTTGGTCATATCCCAAATTTTGAATTAAACGACCACGGGCTCCAGCAAGCGGAGCGTTCCGGCATCGGCGTCAATTTCCGCCATGCCGCCAACGGGCAAGGTGAATTGGTCGGTAATATGCCCGAACCACGCCCCTTGATAGGCAGGAATGCCCAAACCACCCAAATGCTGGGTGAGAACATCATTCAACGTAAACGCCCCGTAGCTGGTGCCCTTGTTGACGCAGTCGGTGCATTGACCAAAGACAACGCCTTTCAGGTTGTTCAGAACGCCTGCCTGCCCCAATTGGGTGAGCATGCGGTCGATGCGATATTCCGCCTCTTCCACATCTTCGAGGAACAAGATCGCGCCATTAAAGTCCGGCAAATACGGCGTTCCGGCAAGCGCGGTCAGCACGGTTAGGTTACCGCCAAGCAGCTTCCCCTGCGCCTTGCCCGTGCCCGTGCCCAAAACGCGTGTGCGCCAGCGACGCTGGGTCAGCCGGTCCTCGTCGCCCTGTGGATTAACAAATGAGGGCGTGCCCGCATCAAAGGCGATTTCACGGTATATGTCCCATGATGCCTTGCCCCATGCGCTGCCCGCATTTGGCCCGTGCAAGGTCACAAAACCGCCCTTGGCCGCAATCGCCATATGCAGGGCTGTGATGTCGCTAAAGCCGGTCAGCAGCTTGGGATTGGCGCGAATGATGTTCCAATCAAGATAGGGCAAAAGCCGTGCGCTGCCCCATCCGCCGCGTATCGCAAATATCGCCTTTACATCCTTGTCCGCAAACATCGCATTGATGTCGGCCGCGCGGTCCTTGTCCTGCCCGGCAAGATAGCCGTAGCGGTTCAACACATGCGGCGCCCGTTTGGGCTTCAGCCCCATTGCGGTGATGGCTTCTTCAACCAACTGGATCTGGAACGGCTCGTCACTGGCCGACGCTGGTTCAATAAGCCCCACGGTATCGCCGACGCGCAAACGCGATGGCTTACGCGCGCCTTTTGCTTCAGGCGAAGCCGCCAAAAGCGGTGGGGCCGACAGCATTGCCGCCAGCCCCGCCATAATCTGCCGCCGAGTTGCATTCATATCCATACCCGGCGACCCTTTGCTTAGAACTTCGCTTCGATCGACAATGTGAACGACCGGCCACGTGGGTCAGCAACGCGTGGTTCCCAGCTGGAGCCGGCACCGGTGTTGCTGTCATAGGTGATCGCGAATGGCGGATCGGTGTCGAACACGTTCCGCACGCCAGCGGTCAGACGATATTGCTTAAGCAGATCGACGCTCACCGACGTGTTATACGTGACATAGGATTTCACCATCGGGTTGAAATCCGGGCGAACGACAGTGCCATTGGCAATACCGGGCAATGCTTGGTTCTTGTACCCGTCGCGATAGATTTGCGAGAAGTTGAAGGTGAAGTCATCCTTTGTGAACGAAACAAAGGCGCTGTGCTTCCACTTGAGGCCCAAATCGCCTGCAAAGGTGAACTGACCAATCAGGCTTGATCCGAACGGTGCCGACGGCAGAAACTTTTCACGCTTTTTCAGCAGATAGGTTCCGTCCAAACCACCGGTAATAACACCGCCGAACGCATCCATGCCGCCACGCAACGCAACTTCAAGACCCTCTGTCCGCCGCGAACCGATATTGTCGGCGCGCAGGTCGATGAGCGTGATGATGTTGTTCGTGCGCGTCACGCGATCGGGGAAGTAGCTGATGTTGTCGAGCAACTGACGCAGCGTCAGGGCGCCAATGGTGTCGTCAACGGCGATCGACCAGTAATCGACCGACGCACTGAAACGGCTCGATGGTTGCAGAACAACGCCAACGCTGTGCTGCTTCGATGTTTCTGGCCCAAGGTTCAAGTTGCCGCCCGAAAGCGTCTCTGGCGTAATCGCTGAACAGCCCGGAAGCGTGCTGACCGTACCCGTTGCGCAGGTGGTTGGATCCACCAAAGTATTGCCTGGGTTTGGTGATTGCGTGACGCCGTTGAAAATCTGGTTGAACGCAGGAACGCGGAAGCCCGTATTGAAGGACCCACGGAACATCAGCCAGTCAAGAGGCTGATACTTCGCCGAAATCTTGGGATTAACCGTCGAACCAAAGCCGCTATAATCATCCAGACGAACGGCACCAGTTACTTCAAGCACTTCAAAGACCGGCACGAGGACTTCGGCGTAAGCCGCTTTCACCGTGCGGTTTTTCGGGGTCAGCGCATTGTTATTGTCGAAGGCCACGTTGAAAATGTCTGGCGTTCCGGTGACGGCAGCTGGCGAACCGTTGAAGCTATATGTTTCGCGGCGATAATCCACGCCAAGCGCGACCTGAACGGTACCACCGGGCAAATCAAACAGCGATCCGGAAACCGAACCATCGAGTTGCTTCACTTCATATTTACCGCCGTACAGAGTAACACCTCGCGCTGAGATGGCCTCCAGTCCAGCCAGCGCCGCTTCGGATTGCGTCAACGAGAACGGGTTCAGGATACCGCTGTTCAGCAAGCCAACGATGCCGGGACGCGTTGCGCCGGGCGCTGTTGGTGCGCGTGGATCAATGCCGCCAGATACAGCGCCCGTCACACCCGATGCAGCCGCTGCTGCGGCCGAGGCGAAGGTTCCACGATAATGGTAGCCAGTACCCAATACGGACGTCGATTGGCTGCGGGCGTATGAACCGCCAGCGCGATAATCCCAGCCATCCCACAATGGACCTTCGGCACCCAAAGCGGCGCGCAGGGTTTTTGTGTTGGTTTCATATTCACGCACATCGCATGACGTGCAACGCCAGCGATATGAAATCGGCTTGCCATAATTGACCGCGATTTGCGGGAAAACGGCGACCAGCCGGTTATACACATCGTTATAGGTCGTGGCTGTCGTTGCGTTCAACGGATAATATAATGGCAAGGTTGTGGCGTTGCCCGAATATTGGTTGTTCGAAAAACGCTTCGACGAATCGGCGTCTGAGCCCGTGATTTCGGCATAAATTTTGTGGTCGCCGAACTTAGCCGTTGCGCGTCCATAATAAGTCAGCGTGTTTAGTGGCTGCTGAAGAACAGCTGCGCGGCCGGTATCCCAAGCACAGGCAAAGCGTGCCGAGGTATTTGCCCACAATTGGTCATCATATGCCATGCCACCATCCATGGATGCGCAACCTGCGCCGCCGGGAAGATCGAGGATGTTGATACCGCCATTCGCAGGAACAGTGGCCCCAGCCTCAAGCAAGTTAACACCGCTTAACAGCGAACCGGTTGGGGCAAAAAGGGCATTTGAACCGGTGGCGAATGCTGTCGCAATTGGCGTTCCACGCGTATCGACCGAAAGGCCGCGATTGGGCTGGTTGCCATTAACAAAGCTGCGGTCAGAACCGTTCAGGACTTTATTGACGCTTCTGCTGACGGTGGCCAAAATGTTAAAGCCGTCTTCGTCCAGGTCGCCATAACCACCTGTTGCCGACAGACGATAAATCGCGCCGCCGCCAGCTTCGGTTACGTCCGTGAAGGCGTTTAGCGCGAGACCTTGGAAATTTGTTTTGGTGATGAAGTTGATAACACCGCCGATTGCATCGGTTCCGTAAATGGCCGACGCGCCGTCTTTCAGGACTTCAACCCGCTCAAGCGCGGCCATCGGAATTTGGTTCACATCGACAGCAGAACCCGTCAGGCCGTGCGCTGCGACGCGGCGTCCGTTGAGCAGCACCAATGTCGATGCCGAACCCTGGCCGCGCAAGTTGGCTGCGGATAGGCCGTTGGTGCCGCGCTGCGCACCCGATGTTACGTCCGCATTGGACGCGAGGTTGTCCGCACCGTTGCCGTTGGTCGACAGGTACGAGATAAGCTGTTCAGGGCTGTTAATGCCTTCGCGCGTCAGATCGTCGGGGCTGATAATCTGCAACGGCAGCGCGCTCTTGGCCGGATCCTGCTTGATGCGCGAACCCGTCACGATGATCGCTGCACCATCATCCACGGTTTCAGCCGCGGTTGGCGGCGATGCATCCTGCGCAAATGCAGGCGTGGTCAGGCACGTCGCTAACAAAAGAATCGCGGTTCTAGACGTTTTCATTTTATCCCCCTGTAGTTTTTGGCTCACCCCTGAGCCTCGTTTACCGGCGCACGCTATGCCGACACCTTTTGCAATGCAACTGCCTTTGACCCCCGCTCGGCCAGAATTTCGGTCCAGTTTTGCATCTATCGCCACTTTGTCTACTTGGTGGGTTGAAAAAACAGGCCATCCGGCCCAAAAGCAATCCATGCTGTCCCAGAAAACCCGCTACGCCATCCGCGCCATGCAGCATCTTGCCGACCATTTCGGCAAAGGGCCTGTGCAACTCGCCGATATTGCCGAGGCACAAAAGATTCCGCCCAAATTCCTGACCGTGATTTTATCCGAACTGACACGTTCGGGGCTCGTCGCGTCGCAACGCGGCAAGGACGGCGGATATTGGCTGGGCGTTGCACCCATCGACATCAGCTATGGCGACCTCATCCGCATCATGCGCGGTTCTTTGGCTTTGGTCCCCTGTGCCAGCCGTTATGCCCATGAGACATGCAAAAACTGCGTGGAGGAAGAAAATTGCCGCACCCGGGCGCTCATGCTTCAGGTACGCGATAAGACGGCGGACCTTTTGGACGGGATCAACCTGTCCGACAATGTCGATGCTGAAGCATTCGCACAAGCTGCGGAATAATCCCAGTAAAAACCGCATAGCGCACAAACAGAACCTTTGGGCGCTGAAAGCAAATTCTCACCTCAAAACATATTGTCAATCAAATTGGTTGAGTTTAGCTATCTGCGCAAGACGACGCGGCATAATCTGCTCGTTCTATAAGGGGTGCCTATGACCGATACCGATCAAGATCCAAGCGGCCAGCCCATGTCTGCATCGCTTTCCGAACCACTGCGCACCGTGCTCGATGCACTCAATAGGCTGCGCTTTGGTGCCATCCAATTGACCGTTCACGACGGCAAACTCGTTCAGGTCGACATTACGGAGCGCAAGCGCTTCACCGATTAATTCCTCCACTTAGTGTAAGAGGCAGACCGGACGGCCGGATGCATCTGTTTTTGCGAAAGTTAAACATATGCAATTTCATGCCCTTGGGCCTTCATTAGCCTTGATAACTATACTCGCCTTGGCCACTCCGGCAGTCGCAGAATCTGCCGCAGCGCAAGGCTCCGCCGTCAATTCCGACGCACAAGCGCAGGAAGATCCAGGCCGGGGTGATGTCATCATCGTCACCGCACGCCGCCGTCAGGAAACCGCGCAAGAAGTGCCACTGGCGATATCCGTCATCCGCGGCGACAGCATCGAATCCACCGGCAATTTCAACGTTGTGAAGCTTCAGCAGCTTGCCCCGACGTTGCAGGTGTACGCATCAAACCCGCGCAACACGGCTGTGAACATCCGCGGCCTTGGCGTGCCATTCGGCCTGACCAGCGATGGATTTGAACAGGGCGTCGGCATTTATGTAGACGATGTGTACAATGCACGCGTCGCCGCCGCGACGTTCGATTTCCTGGATGTCGAACAAGTGGAAGTACTGCGCGGGCCGCAGGGCTCGCTGTACGGCAAGAACACGACCGCCGGTGCCATTAACATCACCACAAACCAGCCGACATTTGACTTTGAAGGTCGAGCCGAAGTCACGGTCGGCAACCTTAACTTCAGACAAGCCAAAGCTGCCGTGTCTGGGCCACTCTCCGACACCATTGCCGCCCGCGTCGCGCTGTCGTCGACCAGCCGCCGTGGCACGATTTTCAACGTTACAAGCGACCGCTATATCAACGCCCAAGACAATATCGGTCTGCGCGGCATATTGTTGTTCCAACCGAATGATGACCTGAGCATCACGCTGTCGGGCGATTACAACCGTCAAAATCCGGAATGCTGCGGTACTGTGTTTGTCCGCACGGGCCTGACCCAACGCCCCTTGGCACGCCAATATGAAGCGCTGGCAGCCGCGCAGAATTACCGGGTGGTTTCACGCAACCCGTTCGACCGCCTGACCGACATTGATGCGCCTTTGAACGCCGGCAACATCATCGGCGGCGCATCGTTGAAGGTAAAATTGGACGCAGGTCCCGGAACATTGACGTCGATTTCGGCATGGCGGTTTTGGGATTGGAAGCCAGAGAACGACCGGGACTTTACCGGCTTGCCCATCGTCACCGCGTCGAACAATCCATCACAGCAAGACCAATATAGTCAGGAGTTCCGCTATAATTATGCGGGCGACAGTATCGACTTCGTCATCGGTGCTTTTGGTTTCAAACAACGGATTGATACCCAAGGCTTCGAACAACAAGGCGCAGCGTCCAGCCGCTGGAACTTGACTGGCGCGCTTGCCAGCAACCCTGCGGTTCTGGCTGGCCTTACCGCGCGCAACACGCAATTTCTCAAAAGCACCAGCGCGGCACTATTTGGTCAAGCAAGCTGGAAAGTCACAGACGCGTTGACCATTCAGCCCGGATTGCGGATCAATTATGACAAAAAATCGGGTTTTTATCAGCGCGTCGTGACGACAGGGTCAGGCGCGCTGCTGACCTGCCCACAGCCCGCCGGATCGATTGGCGCAGCACAGTGCGGCGTCTTTACGCCGCAAACCAGCGCGCCGTCGGTCAGCGACTGGAATTTCAGTTACGATCTGAACGCCAATTATAGAATCGCGCAGGATGTCCTTGCCTATGCAAGCTATGCAAAGAGCTTCAAAACCGTTGGCATCAATCAAAACGGCCTTCCGCTGGATGCGACAGGCGTGCCCATTACAACTGCAGGCGTCGTAAAGCCCGAATCCGTCAACCATTTCGAGGTTGGCATCAAAACCCAGCTTTGGGATCGCAAAGCCACGTTCAACCTTGCAGCATTTCGCACCGACATCAAAAACCATCAGGCGACGGTCACCAATGGTCAGTTGGGCGTATTGCGCGGTTATTTGGCAAATGCGGGCAAAGTGCGGTCACAGGGTCTTGAGGCCGACTTCAAAATCCGCGCCAGTGACCGTTTCAGCGCCTATGTGAATGGCGCATATACCGATGCCAAATATGCGACATTCGTCGATGCGCCATGCCCGCCCGAACTGGCGGGCGGTACGACCGTCGGCGCTGGCCAGACACCAAGCGCACCCGGAACCCCCGGCGGGCTGAGCCCCGCCAATTGCGACATTTCCGGCCAGCCCCTTCCCGGCGTATCGAAATGGGCCGTGTCCTACGGCGCTGAGGTCAATAGCCCGCTGACGTTATTCGCAACCGATGGCCAGTTATATGTCGGGTTTGACGGCAATTACCGCTCGACATTCTCATCCAACCCGTCACCGTCTGTGTACACGAACATAAATGGTTATGCGTTGTCCAACTACCGCGTGGGGTTCCGCTCGGATAATTTTGACATTTACGGCTGGGTTCGCAACGTCTTTGACGTCCAATATTTCGAACTGCTTCAAGTCGCGCCCGGCAATGTTGGACTGATTGCGGGGCAACCCGGCGATCCGCGCACATTGGGCGCGACCATCAAGGTCACCTTTTAATGCACGGCGTTCATTCACAGCACTATTTGGCGCTAAACACATTCTTGAGTGCTCCAAACAAATTCATGAGATACAAAGCGGTGGCCAAAGAACGGACTCGCGATTATGCATTCGTTGTTCCAGCGCAAAAGGCGAGACTTGGATGATTGACTATATTGCCAATATCGACTGGCTTGCCGTCGTGCCCTATGTCGCGGTCGGTTTTGCTGCGCAGTTGGTCGATGGCGCGCTTGGCATGGCGTTTGGCGTCATTTGCAGCACCTTGTTGGTCAGCGTCATGGGCGTCGCCCCTGCCCGCGCATCTGCTGGCGTGCATTTTGTCGAAATGTTTACAACCGGCGCATCGGGCATCAGCCATGTGTTGCACAAAAATGTCGATTGGAAACTGTTTGCCCGCATCGCTATTCCCGGCGTGATTGGCGGCTGCACCGGCGCGTATCTTTTGGCGAATATCCATACAGAGGCCGCGCGCCCGTTTGTCATGGTGTATCTAACGCTTATCGGCTTTTACCTGCTGTATAAGGCATGGGACTTCACCCATGAGCACAAGCCCCGCGATCCCAAGGTGACGATGCCGCTTGGTCTCATGGGCGGTTTTCTGGATGCATCGGGTGGCGGCGGCTGGGGTCCAGTGGTCACCTCCAATCTGCTAATCCAAGGCGCTGATCCCCGCAAAACCATTGGTACCGTCAATAGCGCGGAGTTTTTCCTAACGGTTACCGTGTCGATGACCTTCATCCTGACGATTGGGCTAGAGGCGTTTACAGTCGTCACCGGCGGTCTGTTGATTGGCGGATTGCTGGCTGCTCCGTTCGGCGCGATGGTTGCCAAACGCATTCAGCCGCGCATGTTGTTGTTCGCCGTCAGCATCGTCCTGATCGCGACAAGCATGTTCAGCCTCTACAAAGCGTTGCTCTGATTCCGCACACAGCTTGCTTTTCTGGCATAACCTGCATATAGGCGCGCGCTTGTCGTGCATGGTCATCCCTGGAGGCGTGGCGGCAACGTAACTTTTTTTGGAGAATGAACATGAGCGATCAGCTGACATTGTCGGCAGAGACGCGCAATGCGGCAGGCAAGGGAGCCTCCCGCGAATTGCGTCGTCAAAACCGAGTGCCCGCCGTCATTTACGGCAACAAGCAAGAACCCGAACTCATCCATGTTGAGGAAAAGGCTCTCGTCAAACTTTTGATGACTGGCCATTTTTTCGACAGCGTTGTCGAGATCGAACTTGGCGGCAAAAAACAGCTTACAGTTCCAAAGGATGTTGCATTTCATCCTGTCAGTGATCGCCCGATTCATGTTGACTTCCTGCGCACCGCAAAGGGCGCATAAGCCGAAGGCGAAGCTTAAATTCATCTCCGGGGCCGGGTTTCGGCCCGCCCCGGATATTCCCCCAAGGGACAAGCGCGATGCAATTATGGGTAGGTCTCGGTAATCCAGGCGCCACCTATGCGATGCACCGGCACAATATCGGTTTCATGGCGATTGATGCGCTGGCCGAAATTCACGACCTGCCATTACCCGCCAAGAAATTTTTGGGCTGGGTGCAGGAACTTCGGCTCGGATCCGAAAAAATCATTCTTCTCAAACCCGCGACGTTCATGAACGAAAGCGGTCGCAGCGTGCGCGCAGCGATGGATTTTTATAAGCTTGACCCCAAAGACGTCACGGTCTTTTACGACGAGCTTGACCTCGCGCCGTTCAAGGTGAAGGTCAAATTTGGCGGCGGCGCGGCCGGCCATAATGGCATCCGTTCGATAACCGACCATATTGGCGCCGATTTCCGCCGTGTCCGCCTCGGCATTGGCCATCCCGGGAATAAAGACCGCGTGACGGGCTATGTGCTCGGCAATTTCCACAAAAGCGAAATCGACGATTTGGCGGATCTATTGGGCGCTGTGTCGGCCGAAGCCGATTGGCTGGCCAAGGGCGATGACGTCCGCTTCATGAACGATGTCGCCATGCGTTTGCAGCAGGACTAAGCCGTTTAACGATATTTACGGCATCGCATTGGATGGACTTGCTGCCGAACGTCGCCTAGGGCCGCATCATTCATTTTGTCACGAGGAAGTTATGGGTTTCAAATGCGGTATTGTGGGCCTTCCCAATGTGGGCAAGTCCACCCTGTTCAATGCACTGACCGAAACGGCAGCAGCGCAAGCGGCGAACTATCCGTTCTGCACGATTGAACCCAATATCGGTAACGTCGCCGTCCCTGACCCGCGCTTGCAAACCATCGCCAAAATCGGTGGCAGCCAAAAGATTATCGAAACCCAGCTGGGCTTTGTCGATATCGCCGGCCTTGTGCGCGGCGCGTCAAAAGGCGAAGGCCTTGGCAACCAGTTTTTGGGCAACATCCGCGAAGTCGATGCCATTGTGCATGTGCTACGCTGCTTTGAAGATGACGACATCCAGCATGTCGATAACAAGATTGATCCGATTTCAGACGCAGAGACCGTCGAAACCGAATTGATGCTGTCCGATTTGGAAAGCCTTGAAAAGCGCGTTCCTAATCTGATCAAAAAAGGTACGCAGGGCGACAAGGAAGCCAAGATCAGCGCGGCGGTATTAAGCCGTGCGCTTGACCTGCTGCGCGAAGGCAAGCCAGCGCGCCTGACCAAGCGCGACGATGCCGAAGAAGAACGCCATTTCCAAATGGCGCAGCTTTTGACCGCAAAGCCGGTTTTATATGTGTGCAATGTCGAAGAGGCGAGCGCAGCGAACGGCAATGCGTTGTCGGCACGTGTCTTTGAAAAGGCAAAGGCCGAAGGCGCAGAAGCCGTCGTGGTCTCCGCCGCCATCGAAGCGGAAATCTCCACCATGCCCGCCGAAGACCGCGACGTGTTTTTGGAAGACCTTGGCCTGACCGAAACCGGCCTCGCCCGCGTTATCCGGGCTGGATATGAACTGCTTAACCTCATCACCTTTTTCACCGTCGGCCCGAAAGAAGCGCGCGCGTGGACCATCCACCAGGGCGACACCGCCCCCAACGCCGCAGGTGCCATTCACAGCGATTTCGAAAAAGGCTTCATCCGCGCCGAAACCATGGCCTATGATGACTATGTCCAATATAATGGCGAAGCCGGCGCAAAAGAAGCGGGCAAGTGGCGTTCGGAAGGCAAGGAATATCTCGTCAAAGACGGGGATATCATGCTGTTCCGGTTTAATGTCTGACGCGACACAATAACCCGACAAAATTGTCATTCCCGCGCAGGCGGGAATCCATGACCTGAGCTCTCCGCGCACCGCGTCGGATGGTCTTGTTCCATCGCCTAGCCATGGATTCCCGCTTTCGCGGGAATGACAAGGGTGGTAGTTCGGTGCGATGTTCCGCAACCTCTTCCTTGCAATATTCCTGTTTGCGCTGGCCCTGCCCGCGCTGGCGGTGCCGGTCACGCCGGTGGCAGCGTCTGAAGCAATGCCGGCCGATTGTCACGGTATGCCGATGGGTACACAAGACGATGATGCCGAGGAGCATGGCAAAGCTGTGCAGCTCCATGGCTGCATCGGCTGTATTGCGCCTGTTTCCCCTGGCTTTGCGGTATTTCAGTCGCCGTCACTGCCATGTGTTCGGCAAAGCGCCCTGCTCCATGAACTTTTGGGCACGATCGCAAGGCCAACAATACCCCCGCCGCGAAGCTGAGATTTGAACGACCCTTATTGTCATTCAATCTACAGGAATAATTATATGAAAATGCCGATTTTATGGGTGGGCGTGTGCGCGCTTGCCCTTCACGCAGCCCCTGCCGTTGCGCAGGATCACAATCAGATGGACCATGCAAAGATGGGCCATGACATGGCAGCGATGCCTGCCGCCACCTCCGGCAATCCCGCCGAAGGCTCAGGCACATCGCGCTTGCCGGGCAACGAAGGCGGTATGCACGGCCTTCATCTGCCCGTCGCAAAGGACTGGATGGTCACGGCGCATGGCTATGCCTGGGGCGTCACCACCGACCAGTCGGGGCCACGTGGCGACGACAAGACATATGTGCAGTCGATGGTTATGCTGACCGCCGAACGCCAATTTGACGGCGGCCGTTTCCAGTTCAAATCCATGTTGAGCGCTGAGCCTTTGATGGCCAATCGCGGCTATCCCAATCTGTTTGCGACCGGCGAAACGGCAGGTGGCGAGCCATTGGTCGACCGGCAACATCCGCATGACCTGTTTATGGAGCTCGCTGCCCGGATCGACGTCGACATTGCGCAGGACGCCAGCCTGTTCCTCTACGGTGGCCCTGTCGGCGAACCGGCTTTGGGGCCAAGCGCCTTCATGCACCGCGGCTCGGCCAAGCTGAATCCTGAGGCGCCGATCACCCACCATTGGTTCGACAGCAGCCACATCACCTATGGCGTGGCAACGGCAGGTATTTCGACGCGACAATTCCAGTTGGAGGGTTCGGTGTTCACGGGGCGCGAGCCCGATGAGGATCGCTGGGATATCGAAAAGCCACGTTTCGACAGTTGGTCGGTCCGCGCGACATTCAACCCTTCGCCGCAATGGGCATTGCAAGTCAGCCATGGCTTTTTGAAGCAGCCGGAATTCACGATCCACCCCGATGAAAACGAGCATCGTACAACCGCAAGCGCGCATTATGCCAATGGGAAAGGCCTGACGGCGACGGCTGCTTTCTCTGCCAAAAACCGTGACCCCGGACCAACGCTGACCGCCTATCTGCTTGAAGCGAACTGGGACATTGACGACCACCACACGGTCTTTGGCCGTTTTGAAAATGTGAAGAATGACGAGCTTTTTCCGGATCACGACGATCCGCAGCATGAAGTTCCCTTTCGGGTGAGCAAGTTGCAGGCAGGCTACGCCTATCGCCTACCGCTGACCGGCCCACTGAACCTCGCGCTCGGCGGCACAGTGTCAGCATATGCCAAGCCGAATGCCTTGGACGGAGCCTATGGCAACAACCCCATGGGTTTCACATTGTTCGCCAAGCTATCTTTAGGGCATTGAATATGAAAGCTGTTCGGTCACTTCCGGCCGAACAGCTTTTCAACATCACCCAACGCCAGCTTCACCCAAGTTGGCCGGCCGTGGTTGCACTGGCCGCTGTGCGGTGTGACTTCCATTTCGCGGAGCAACGCATTCATTTCCGTGACGGACAAGACACGGCCAGCGCGGACGGAGCCGTGGCAGGCCATCGTCGCGGCGACATGGTCGATGCGTTCTTTCAACGACAAGGCTTCATCATAAGCGGCAAGGTCGTCGGCCAGATCCTCCAGCAATCCCTTGGCATCGCCATCACCCAGCACGGCTGGCGTGGCGCGCACGAGCATAGCGGCGGGGCCAAAGCGTTCGACATCCAGTCCGAATGCGGACAGTTCATCGGCGCGCGCCTCAAGCCGGTCGCAGGCGGGTTCGTCGAGCTCAACGACTTGCGGCAGCAACAACGCTTGCGAAGGCACCGCGCCTCCCGCCGCAGCCATCGCCTTGCGCATCCGTTCGAGCACGAGCCGTTCATGCGCGGCATGTTGGTCAACGATGACAAGGCCGTCTTCGGCTTCGGCAACGATATAAGTGTTCGCCACTTGCCCACGCGCGACGCCAAGCGGGTGGCTGGCGCGTTCGGGCACGGGTTCGTGGGCGACGGCGGCCCTGCCCCATAAAGGCGCGAGGTCTTCGCCCGGGATCGCGCCCATATCTGCAAAGCTGCTGCGGTTTTCATATGCCGATGGATAGGTCGGACGCTGGCCATATTGCCCCTGATAGCCAGATCCCATCGCGGCGGCAGGTTTCGCAAAAATATCGCCTTGCGCGGTCTGGATCGGTTCCTGCTGCCATGCGGCAAGCGCGTCCGCCGATGGTCGTTGCACCGCGCGGAAACCGGACTGGTCCAGCGCATGGCGCAGCCCCGAAATGATCATACCGCGAATTAACGCGGGCTCGCGAAAGCGGACTTCAGTCTTGGCCGGATGGACGTTTACGTCGACCTGCGTTGGCGGCAGATCAATGAACAGCGCCACCACCGCATGCCGGTCCCGCGCCAGCATTTCGGCATAAGCGCCGCGCACAGCGCCAATCAGCAGGCGGTCCTTTACCGGACGGCCATTGACGAACAGGAACTGGTGGTCGGCAACGCCGCGATTATAGGTGGGCAGGCTCGCCACCCCGCCAAGGCGCACGCCTTCGCGTTCGAAATCAAGCGCAACGCTGTTGTCGATAAGCTCCCCGCTGGTCAGCGCGGCCACGCGTTCGGGTCGTGAGTTGGTGGGTTGCACCTCCAACACGCGCCGGCCGTCATGTTCAACGGTAAAGCCAATGTCTGGCCGCGCCATCGCCAGCCGCTTCATGGCGTCGAGCGCAGCAGCATATTCGGCGCGCGCACTGCGCAGAAATTTGCGGCGAGCAGGCACATTGCCAAACAGATTTTCAACGCGAACACGCGTGCCCTGCGGCAGTGCGGCCGGCCCCTCACCTGTCACCACGCCATGGTCCACCGTCCGCGTCCAGCCTTCGGCACCAGCCGGCCTGCTTTCGAGCGTCATTTTGGACACGCTCGCGATGGATGGCAAAGCCTCCCCCCGGAAACCCAAAGTCGACACCATTTCGATATCTTCATCGGGCAGTTTCGACGTCGCGTGGCGTTCCAACGCCAACGCCATGTCGGCAGGCGACATGCCGCAGCCATCATCGGTGACTTCGACCAAGTCGATGCCGCCTGCACCTAGCCGCACCGAAATATTACGGGCGCCCGAATCGATGGCGTTTTCGACCAGCTCTTTTAACGCGCTGGCCGGTCTTTCGACCACTTCACCGGCGGCAATCCGGTTGACCAGATTTTCAGGGAGTCTTCTTATTGACATATGCAGGTTCCTAGCCCAAGCGCACAGCCCAAGCGACTCCTTAATCGTTCGCACTCCAGCCAAATATCTGTTTTTAAAAACAGCAAATTCCGCTAGGACCGCGCGATTATTTGGACGCGCTCCAAAGGAGTCTCTCCAAAACGGATTGGGTAGAAATTAAATGGTATTTGGCAAGTTTTTCCGTTTCGCATCACAAGACATGGCAATCGACCTCGGCACCGCAAACACGGTGGTCTATGTACGCGGTCAAGGTATCGTCCTGAACGAGCCGTCGGTGGTCGCGATTGAAACCCTCAACGGTATCAAGCGCGTAAAGGCGGTTGGCGATGACGCAAAGCTGATGATGGGCAAGACCCCCGACAGCATCGAAGCCATTCGCCCCTTACGTGATGGTGTTATTGCCGACATTGATGTGGCCGAACAGATGATCAAGCACTTCATCCACAAAGTGCACGGCAAGCGCCGCATGTTTAGCTACCCCGAAATCGTCATCTGCGTTCCGTCGGGTTCGACGTCGGTCGAGCGCCGCGCGATTCGCGATGCCGCGTCCAACGCGGGCGCTTCCGAAGTGTTCCTGATTGAAGAGCCCATGGCTGCTGCCATCGGCGCGGATATGCCGGTGACTGAG
>CAZCXQ010000002.1:0-38213 GCA_964502655.1 uncultured Sphingorhabdus sp. | reverse complement strand
GGATGAGGCTTTGCAGGCCGTCGGGTCCCTGCCCCATACGCGGCTCGAACGCTATACCGACCATGCGACAGATGCCCTGCTAACCGCCGCATGGCTGCGCGCAACCGCGTCAAATCCACAATTTTGGACGCCAGCTGCATTAAATTGCGAAATAGCCGCAACTGAGGGCTGGACCTTTGGCATCATTTGAGGCAATGGGCGCCACAGAGTGCCGGCTTAGCTCAGTTGGTAGAGCACCTGATTTGTAATCAGGGGGTCACGAGTTCGAACCTTGTAGCCGGCACCATATTTCCAATCATTTAGTTGGCATAATGCGATGTCTGTGTCCCGGCGGCGCGCCAATGGCGCATCAGAGTTGATTTCAGCCGCCGGGTTGAATGTCAGACTGTCTGAAAGAAAAGTTCATCAATCCGGCAAGCCGCGTTGAAAGCCAATCCAAGCGCGGTGCTTTTTGCAGCCGCCGAGTCGTGACATTGCTTAAGGGCGGCAATACGTTTGGATCGAAAGATGCGGTCGGGGTGCGCTGCGACATTGCGGCCTGTCCGATAGGCGCGGGTCGCCAAGAAGAATGTGTGATCAGTAACATGATCCAAAACTGTGTCGGGCCAATCCACGACATCCCAACCACTATGACATATCAAATGCTGCGTGCGCTATTAGCGTTTCCGAAGCATCCAGCCAAAGATATCATCCATACGCGCCGCCCACGCGTTTTCCTCATGCGGCGTGCCGGGATACACAGTCGTTTGAAAATCGCGTCCTTTTTTCCATCCATTCGTGACCAAGGCCGCATCAAGATTTTCTTGATAGGGCTGGTAAAAGGCGTCCAACGTTTCGGTGCCGTGATCGAACCAGATGCGTCGGCCATATGGTTTACCGAGCTCCCGCTCGGCAAATTTCCGCCATGCCGCCAAAATATCCTGCCGCTCTGCTTCTGACCAATTGGGATCGCTTAATGGCAAATGCGTCGACACCGCGCCCGCTGTGCCGAACACATCGGGATATTTACTGATGGCATATAGCGAGATGAGCCCGCCCATGCTTGAGCCAATTATGCTTGTGTGGGCCCGATCTTTCTTCGTGCGGTACATATTGTCGATTTTTGGCTTCAGTTCGCTGACGATGAAACGCAAATAGGCGTCGGCTATGACCGGTTTTCCATTGCCTTGCGCCTCCAATTTTGTCCGCGTCTCCGGCGCGACATAATGGAGCATTGGCTTTGGAAAATACTGCCGCCACCGATCTGCGCCGGGTTGGTCAATGCCGACAATGATAAACGGCGCAATTTTCCCCGAAGCAATAAGCCGCACAGCCGATATATCCGCAGCCCAAACTTTGTTGAAGTTTGACCGCTTCGGATCGAACAAATTTTGGCCGTCATGCATGTAGACCACAGCATAGCGGCCTTTGCCCGAGTCATAGCCCGGTGGTAGCCAGACCACGACCTTGGGCGGCGCAATTTGTGTCGTGGCGACCGGCCCCAAGTCAACAAATTGTCCCCGATCCTGCGCCAGAAGCGGCCCCGCCGGACCAATTGGCGAGGCCGCCAAAACAATGGCGGCCGCTGCGCACAAAGACCGGCGGCGGAACTTGATCATTTACCCTCGACCAAGCGGATGGCAAAGCCGCCGCCCGGTGCGATGCGCATGTCGAGACTATCGGTGCTCCGCAACGTCCGGCTGTATATGGCTATGGAATGGCGCTTTTCCGTACGATAATCTGCGTCATCGCCATCGCGATAAATCTCGGCGGTGTATTTTTTGCCGGGCGTCAAGAAATCAAGTTTGAAGCTGACGTTACGTGCTTCTTCATCACCCACTGCACCGATATACCAATTTTTGCCGCCACGTTCCTTGCGCGCGATCGTTACAAAATCGCCGATCTCGCCATTGAGTACGCGGGTATCGTCCCAATCCGTGGGGACGTCGCGAATGAACTTAAAGGCTTCGGGATATTTGGCATAATTTTCGGGCGTGTCTGCGGCCATCTGCACCGGCGAATAGATGACGACATATAAAGCCAGTTGCTTTGCGATGGTCGACAAGATGTTGCTACCGCCCTCCCCCTGAAGGCTTAAGATACCGGGCGTAAAATCCATCGGCCCCTCTAACATCCGCGTAAACACGACATTGGCCTCATGCTCGGGCGGGTTTTTGCCGGGCCATGAATTATACTCCATGCCACGCATGCCCTCGCGCGCGACCCAGTTGGGATATGTGCGGTGCAAGCCCGTGCCTTTGACAGGCTCGTGGCTGTCGATGCCGACTTTATACTTCGCAGCAGCTTCGAGCACACGCAGCTGGTGGTTCACCATCCATTGGCTTTGGTGCCATTCGCGATATTTTTTGCCGTCATCATCCTCACGCTCCATCTGCGCTGCATCGGTGACATAGCCGGTTTTGACGACCATATAATTATTGTCGGCCGCAAATTTGAATGCTTTGTCAAACTGCTTTTCATAATGGCTTGCTGCACCACCGGTCTCATGGTGACCGATCAGGCGCACGCCCTTTTTGCGGCCATATTCGACGAGCATTTTGACATCGAAATCCTCTGTCGGCTTTGCAAAATCCATGTCATGGCCATTGCCGAACCAGTCGCCGTCCCAGCCTACATTCCAGCCTTCGACCAATAGATGCGGGATTTTATTTGCAGAGGCGAAATCGATGTAGCGCTTTACGTTTTCGTTCGTCGCACCATGTTTTGGCCCACGTGCCCATGACCATTCGCCTTTGATCATATTCCACCACACGCCGGCAAATTTGCCCGGCTTGATATAGCTGACGTCACCCAATTTGTTTGGCTCATTTAGGTTCAGCATCAGGTGTGACTGGTAAATACCCGCAGCATCATCCGCGATAATCAGCGTACGCCAAGGCGTCTGCCACGCACCCTTTTTCTGTACCTTTGGTGCCCCTGCACCGGGATGGAGCGCCGCGCGCAACGTATTGCCTTCAGTCCGCGCAACGGCCATGCCGGAATAATCGACCAACGCGGCCTCATGCAGCGCCACATGGGTGCCGTTGGCGAGCTTCATCGTCACCGGCGTGTCCGCATTACTGACCGAAGACAGCGGCGTTTTATTGTAAAGATATTCCTCTCGATTCCATAGAAACGCGGGCTTCCACCACGCTGTAGCGTCTGTGGCAAAGGCAAATTCGGTCAGCTCATCGGCGATATTGGTTTGCGCCATGTTCGGCTGTTCAGGAAATTCGTAGCGAAACCCAACGCCATCGTTGAATATGCGGAATGTGACCGTAAAAATGCGCGCCAGCGCGGTCGTCTCTTTCAAATGTACTTTCAATTCGCGGTGCTGGTTGCGGATGGTGGACCATTCGCCCCATGGCTGTGTCCAACTTTGGTCAAAATCCTTAACCTCTTGCCCCGTTACCGACAGGCGGCGGTCGATTTTGGCGACATCGGTGAACAAAAAACCCAGCTTTGAGGGTGCAACGATTAATTTGCCATTGCGGCTGACACTATAAGCAGCGCGCCCGTCACCATCGATGTTCAATTCCACTTTGACGTTGCCATCCGGCGAGGTTGCGGTTGCAACACGCTCGGCAAAGGCAGGCTGAGCCATCACGATCAGGCTGGCAACGGCAGCCGCAGCAAGCACTATTTTTTTAGGCATCCACTCTCTCCTTTAGGCAATGTCAGGCAATCCGTTTTGCAATTAGCCCACCATAGGCAGGCAAATCCCAACCTTCCGCGCCGTTGACACTCTCAATCACGCGCCAGCGATCTGGTTGCGCGGGCGCCCAATGCACAGCGCCATCCGAAAAATTATAGACACACAGCAGATGCTGGTTTGCACTGCTGCGTTCGAACACCAGCAGAGTGCTGCTCGCCTCGATTATCCGCAGCGCGCCAACCAGCAGCGCGTCATTGGCGCTGCGGAAGGCAATAAGACGGCGGGTGAGGTGTAACAGCGATGTGGGATCTGCCTCTTGCCGGTCCACCGCCCGCGCGGCATTGCAGTCGCCGATGGGCAGCCACGGCTCGGCGCTGCTAAAGCCGCCATGTTCGTCCTGCGCCAACCACGGCATCGGCGTGCGCGTGCCATCCCGGCTTAGCGTCAGCGGCCAATTGGCGATGGCTTCGGGGTCTTGCAATTTTTCAAAAGGAATATCGACTTGGGTCAGCCCCAATTCCTCGCCTTGCCACAATATGATATTGCCGCGTAGGGCCACGAAGAGCAGCATGACCATGCGGGCATAGGCATCACGCGCAACCGCTGGTGCCCAGCGGCTGATCCAGCGGGGTGCATCATGGTTGGACAGTGCCCAGCTAGGCCAGCCAATACCGGCTTCGTCAGGCCAATTTTCCAACGCTTGTTTGACCAATGAAGGTGTCAAGCGATCAGCATAGAGAAAGTCAAAGCCATAAGCGCTGTTGAAATGCGTTTCCCCGGCGGTGAAGGCTTTCATCTCGCCATCCGAATCTGGTCCGCCAACCTCTGCCACGGAGAAGCGGGCGTCATATTGGTCGGTCAAGGCGCGGAAACGTTCAATGAACAGCGGGATATCCGGATGGGACTGATTATGCAGTTTGATCTGAAAATCAAACGGGCGCGTGCGTAAGCCAACACCCGCAGGTGCAGGTGGATTATCGCGCAACAATGGATCGTGCATGGCAAAGTTGATGGCATCGACGCGGAAACCGTCAATGCCTCTATCGAGCCAAAACCGGGCCGCATCCAGCACCGCATCCTGTACGGCCCGGTTGTGCATATTGAGCTGCGGCTGCTCCTTCAGGAAATTATGCATATAATATTGCTGCCGCCGCGCATCCCATGTCCATGCGGCACCATGAAACACCGACGCCCAATTATTGGGGGGTGATCCATCGGCCTTGGGATCGGCCCAAACATACCAATCGGCCTTGGCATTATCGCGGCTTGCCCTGCTTTCAGTGAACCAGGCATGTTGGTCTGATGTATGGGAAAACACCAAATCGGCCATCACGCGAAGACCGCGCAGATGCGCTTGGGCGATCAGCGTATCGCAATCTGCCAACGTTCCAAATATCGGATCGACATCGCAATAATCGGCGACGTCATAGCCGAAATCTTTCATTGGCGAAGTGAAGAATGGCGATATCCACAGCGCATCGACCCCCAGCGACGCGATATAGTCCAACTTTGACGTGATACCGGCTAAATCGCCAACGCCATCACCATTGGAATCACAAAAGCTGCGCGGGTACACCTGATAAATGGTCGCCCCGCGCCACCATTCGTGGCCGGTTTCGACGTCGGGGAGAGGAAGTGTATATTTGGTCATTTCACCGAGCAGATCGCATAATCAAGCGGTTTTAGAGTGAAGGCGGCGCTACCCGGCGCACGGGGCGTGGCGGGGCATTCGCCATCAAGCGCGGTCAAACTGCGGCTCGCCGGATTAAGTTCAACATGCGCAGTCAGTGGCGCGGTTGATGTGTTCATGACCACCAGTATTTCGGCGCCGCTTGCTGCATCAATCCGCGAAAAAGCGAATAGGCCGGGTGTGTCGGCATAGTTGCGCACAACGGTTGTGCCCCGCCGAAGCGCCACATTATCCGTCCGCAATTTCGCGAGCTTAGAGAATAATCCGTATAATGGATGCGCTGTGTCAAAATTGCTTTGCGCTGTCGTCGCTTTGGTGCCGAGCAGTGTATTGTCATTATAGATAGCGACTTTGGACGGGAACATGTCTTCGCGCGCATCCTGATCCCAGCCATCGCCGGTAAAGCCTTGTTCGTCACCGGAATAAATGGTGGGTACACCGCGCATTGTCAGTAACAAGACATGGCCCAATCGCACGCGGGCGAGCACTTCATCATCGCTGGCATTGGGAAGAAGCTTGCGGACATAATACGCAAAGCGGCCATTATCATGGTTGGAAATGAAAGTAGGCTGTATCCGCGCCTTGTCGGCACCGCCTTTGTATAGCGGATCTTGAAACAACAATTCCCACAGCTTGTTGGTGCCGTCCTTGCCGCCCAGCGCATCAACCGCAGCTTGCCTAAATGCAAAATCGATGACAGCCGGAAAGCCATCAACAAGGGTGTGCACGGCGAGTTTTCCGGGTTCCAGGCCAATGCCGCCAATCTCACCAAAGATGTGGAAATTGGGAATGCCCTTTGCTTTTGCGCGCGCCAATATGGCGGGCACAAAGGCTTGCCAAAATTCAGGGTTCACATGGCGCGCAGTGTCAACACGGAACCCATCCACGCCAAAACGGTCGATCCAATCGCCGTAAATATCGATCATCCCCTGCACCACATAGGGATGCTCGGTCATCAGGTCGTCTAATCCGACAAAGTCGCCCATTGTCGCAGACTCGTTCCAGAATGTCGTGTTGCCGCGATTATGGTAATAACGCGGATCATTCAGCCATGCAGGAACTTTGACATTCTCCTCGCCCTTAGGGACGAAGACATTATACGCATAGTTCATGTCCGTCAGCTTGGCGAAATTTTCCGCCGTCATCACCTGATCACCAGCAAAGCCTTCGTTGATCGGCGCGCCGTCGACTGCCCGGCGACTGTAGGGAAAGTCCGCGCGGCTTTTGTACGCCCAATTGCTGGCATCACCATCGGCATAACGGATGACATCGGCCGTATGGTTGACGATGATATCCATATAGACTTTGATCCCGCGCGCATGCGCCGCATCGACAAAGGTTTTAAACTCTGCATTGGTGCCAAAATGCGGGTCCACAGACGTAAAGTCCGTGATCCAATAGCCGTGATAGCCTGCGCTTTCGTCACCCTTCGGCCCCTGCACCGGCTTGTTCTTGAAAATTGGTGCGAGCCATATCGCGGTGATTCCCAAGCCCTGGATATAATCCAACCGCTGCGTCAGACCTTTCAGGTCGCCACCATGGAAAAACCCTTTATGCGTCGGATCAAACCCATGGGTCAGCCGGTCGCCCTTGATTCCGCCCATATCATTTTTGATGTCGCTATTTTCAAACCGGTCGGGAAGGACGAAATAAATGACTTCATCTTCGGGAAGCCGGTCACGATGATCAGCCGCCGAAATCGGAGCGGTCGCACACGCGGTTAACAACAGCGGCAAGATTAATTTTTTAAGCATTATGAAGCTCCTGCAGCGCAATAACGCCTGATAAAATCACTATGAGACGGAAGATGCGGCACCGGGGTCGAGACGATGGTGCGGATATCCCGCAAAAAGCCCGCTAACTCGTCTTGGGTCAGCACATCTGCCAAAGGGTGATAGGTTTCAGGAATGATATTTTGACCGACGAGAACCTGAAACCAGCCCACTTCTGCAAATAGTTCTTCCTGTTCCCGGAATATGCGGCCGGTTGCTTTGAACAATTCAATTTTTGCACTCAGGCTGTCGGGCAAATCCATTTCACGCAGATAACGCCAAAAAGGCTCATCCCGCTGATTTGCCGTATAATGGAGAATGATAAAATCCCGGATCCGTTCATAATCATATGCGATGCGGCGATTATATGTATCAATGTTGACCTGAGCAAACCCGCGGTCTGGAAAATGAGAGATGAGGCGGGCTATTCCATTTTGAACAAGATGTATGCTGGTTGATTCCAACGGCTCGATAAATCCCGATGCCAAACCAAGCGCGACAACATTCCGGTGCCAAGCCTTTTCGCGCATGCCCGTTTTGAAACGGATTGAACGCGGCTCGGCAAGCGGCGCGCCTTCAACATTATCCAGCAAAATCTGTCGCGCCTCATCCTCGCTCATATATGCGCTCGAGAAAACGCAGCCATTCCCAGTGCGATGCTGCAATGGGATGCGCCACTGCCAGCCGGCACGATGTGCGATGGACTGCGTAAAAGGCCTAGGCGGACCCGAGTTAGCCGTAGGAACGGCAATCGCATGATCGCACGGCAACCAATGCGACCAATCGACATATCCGACATCCAGCGTCTGTTCCATAAGCATAGCCCGAAAACCGGAACAGTCGATAAACAACTCTCCTTCGATCTCTTCGCCAGACTCCAATATAAATGAACGGACAAATCCGCTTTCTGCATCCTGGTTAACTTTGATGATGCGTCCTTCTGTACGAATTACGCCATTTTTTTCTGAAATTTCTCTAAGGAACCTAGCATATAGAGAGGCGTCAAAATGAAATGCGTATCCAATTCCTTCTAATTCGGAATTCGGAATGCGCTGCAATCGGGCAAATTTTCCAGCCCGCGCTACATTTTCGTTGAATGAATATTTTCCAAGGTTTTCAGCGATCCCTTCTTTACGACCGCGCAGCCAGTATTGCCAAAATTCAATCAGATCAAGGCTTTGCCCAATCTGCCCAAAAGTATGCATGTAGCTTTCGCCAATGCGGCCCCAGTTCAGAAATTCGATACCGAGCTTAAAACTGCCTTGCGAAGCCCGCAAAAATGCGTCTTCGTCAATGCCAACCAAACCATTGAACAGGCGCAGCGCAGGTATCGTTGCCTCGCCAACACCAACTGTACCAATTTGCTCGCTTTCGACCAGTCGTATCCTTAACTGATCTCCCATGGTTGCAGACAATGCAGCAGCGGCCATCCAGCCCGCTGTGCCGCCGCCGACAATTACAACATCACGAATGCGGCTATCGCTCACATCCCCGCTCCTTCACGTCGCTCCAGCGAACAACACATCGCTTGTTGCAAAATAAATGTGGGCCCGGTGCAAATGACCGGACCCACTCAAGCCATTAGAACTTATATGTGATGCCAGCCATGAAATTGCGGCCATAGTTCTGATAGTCGCGTACTTGGCGAACATCGTCATTATAGTAAGTGACGAATGGTTCATTGGTCAGGTTGCTAGCCTGGAGCAGAATGCCAAGACCTTCAAGCGACCCGCTTTGGAAGGTGTAACCAATCTGTCCGTCGACAACAAACTCCGACCGTGCTTTGATCAAATCACGCCGCAGACTAAGTCCGGATACTTCAGCCAGGAAGCTTGAGCGATAGCGACCCGAAGCACGCAACTGGAACCCTGACTTTTCATAATATGCAGAGCCGTTCAGTACCCATCGCGAAAGACCAGGCATTGCGATCGGATCCGCTCCGCCTTCGCGAACCTTGCTTTTGGTATAGGAACCGCTGCCCAAAATGCCAAAGCCATCCAGAGCCGACGTCAGAGCATTGAAAGGCAAGGAGAATGAGCCTTCAACGCCATAGACTTTACCGCCCTTTCCATTCTGCCATTGCGATACAATGCCTTGGTTGAAAGTCGGTACGACATTGCCCGGTGTGGCATAGCCGGTGAAATCAAACACCGAATCCTGACGGTAGATCCAATTGTCGATTTTCTTGTGGAATCCGCCCAAGGACACATACGCTCCGGCTCCGAGATATTTTTCGACCGCAACATCAAACGTCGTCGCCAACAGCGGACGCAGCTTTGCGTTGCCCGCAGTACCCGACCATGGCGAACGGGTAATGCTCGCGCCCGGAACGTTATTTGCCACGTTAAAGCCATAACCGTTGCCAGGGTTCAGCTGATCCATGCGTGCACGCGCGAGCATCTTTGCCGCGCCGAAACGCAGAAACGTATCTTCGGAAAATTCCCATGTCGCGTTCAGGCTTGGCAAGGCATTTGTATAGCTATCGCCGTCGCTGATAGGGCTGGAAACCACGCCTGTGCCAGGATTATAGGCAGCATAGCCTTCACCATTTTGATCGGTTTGTACGATTTGCAAACCGACATTGCCTTTCAGTGCATCGGAACGGAAGCTCGCCTGCACATAACCCGTCAGCACTTGTTCGGTGACGGCGTAGCTATTGGTCAGTCGGCTACGTTCCCAACGTCCTTCACTGGTCAGGTTATAATTGCCGTCATTATAGTAACGCCAGGAATCGAAAGACACCATCCCGGGGATACCAATGAAGTCGAGCGATACGGGATCGAACAAATAGCTCGATGGAACAACCGTGTTGGCCGGATGCGCTTTGCTGGTCAGAACAAAACCTTCGTCAATCAACTGCTTGCGACGGTCCGAATAATTTGCCCCGAACTCGATCTTTTCGACAAAACCATCGAGTGACTTGGTGGCCTGCAGACGTATCGAAGACAGGCGGTCCTGAATACGCGGACGGTTAACAAAGCCATCCTGACAATTGGGCAATGCGCCGCCACAGCTGTTCCAGCCCTGCGGGTCGGTGATGACAAACAATGCAGGATTGGCGTAGTTAATCGTTGGCGTAAAGGTTGCAACGCCGCCATTGGCAGGCAAAGTAAAGCGAAGATTATCGGTCGCTCCTACACCGCCGCCACGGCCTGTACCAAGATAGATTTCAAGATTTTCTTCGGTCTTCTTCAGTTTCGAATGACTGATGTCTGCTTCAACTTCGAAGGTGTCGGTAACTTGGAATTCGGTATTAAAACCAACTGCTTTAATATCGGAATCACGGTGCACAACATCGTTGCGCATTACCGCTTCTACGCCGTTGAACTGCCCCGAAGTAACCAGTCCGTCAGATGATGTGCTGCCGGATTGCAATTGCGCCGCTGACCATTGCAAGGGAAGTTCGATACCACGCAGGCGCTGATCATCCTTGAATTTCGACCAATAGCCGTCAAGGGTCATATGCACTGTATCACTGGGCATATACTCTAGAACACCCATGAGCCCGTCGCGCTGCAACTTGTTGGACTTTACATAAGGTTTTGCACCGCCAATGACCTTGGTTGTGCTATTCAGATCCGGATAACCCCATGCATTCCAGCGCTCTTCCGCTGTGGGCGACTGCATACGCGCATAGCCAATGGCCCAGCCCAACGTTCCATCTGCATTCTGATCAACGTAGAAAATATTGCCGCGATAGCCCTTGTCAGAGATATCCGGATTCAATTTGCCCAGATCATTCATTTCACCACGAAGGCCTAGCGCGATGTGACGCTTTCCATATGCGAGCGGACGAATCGTCTTCATGTCGATCGTGCCGCCAAGCGCCTGGCCAATCAGCTTGGCATCTGGCGTTTTGTACACAACTGCACCGTTCAGCAGCTCTGTTGGATATTGATCAAGCTCAACGCCGCGATTGTTATTGGTGCTGACCTGTTCACGGCCGTTTAGCAACGTCGTTGTGAAATCCGGAGCAAGGCCGCGGATTGAAACCACATTGGCACGACCATCCAGACGCTGCGTTGCCAGCCCCGGGAGACGCGAAAGCGACTCCGCGATGGAAAGATCTGGAAGCTTACCAAGATCCTCTGGGCTGATAACCTCTACAATTGACGTATTTTCTTTTTTCTGGGCAACCGAATTATCCAGCGAAGCCCGGATACCGGTAACAACAATCGCGTCCGCCGCTGCACCGTCCTCAGCCGCCGGATCAGCATCCTGCGCAGAGGCGGGTGCTGCGATAACAAGCGCAACACCAAGCGCAAGTGCGCTCACCGATGCACGGGATATAAGTGTAGTATTAGTAACCTTCATGACATGCTCCCCAGTCATAATATCGGGACGTTGCCCGGACCACGTTAATACGCGCTTTACGAACGGCCCCCGATAAAGGGGGCAATTTCAACTTAGGTGCATAACCATTTGTGCAGGCCGCTGACAGAAACCCACATACGTATTCAGGCATTCATGACTGCTTGTTGCAGGAAAGTTATACTAGGCTTAAGGTTGGAGATTGGAGAGGAGGCCAAATGTCGCGAAAGCCGACATCATTCGACATTGCCCAATTGGCAGGTGTGTCGCAGCCAACAGTGTCGCGCGCACTGAGCGGCAGTTCGACCGTTTCAGAAAAGACGCGCAAGCGTATCGAGGCGATTGCACAGCAGCTGAATTACACCGTCGACAAAAATGCATCGTCGCTTCGCAAACGCGAAACCAACACATTGGCTTTGCTGTTTTACGAAGATCCGACACCGGACGAATCCGGCATCAACCCGTTTTTCCTCTCTATGCTGGGCTCGGTTGTCCGCACCTGTGCGCTGCGTCATTATGATTTGCTAATCTCGATGCAGCACATGGCGTCAAACTGGCATGTCGAGTTTGAAGAAAGCCGCAAGGCTGATGGCATTATCCTGTTAGGCCATGGCGACTTTGAACCTTATCGGGCAAAGCTCGACCAGTTGATGGAACAAGGCACGCACTTTGTCCGCTGGGGCCATGTTAACGAACGCAGTCTGGGCACGGTGATTGGCTGCGACAATTTTCGTGGCGGATATGATGCCACGCAACATTTGATTGCCCACGGGCGACGGCGCATAGCCTTTTTGGGCCACGCCAATGAACATTATCCTGAATTTTTCGATCGTTATCGCGGCCATATTGAGGCGCAGCGCAGCGCAGGCATTAAGGTAGTTGCAGCGCGGCAGGTCGATGCGATTATCACTGAACAGGCCGGCTATGATGCGTTCAACGCCCTGATGGCTGCCGGTGTGAAGTTCGATGCTATTTTTGCCGCCAGTGACATGATCGCCATTGGCGCGATGCGCGCTGTAGCCGAACATGGGCTGGATGTGCCCAATGATATCGCTATTGTCGGTTTTGACGACCTGCCCGCGGCCAGCATGACGCGACCTCCGTTAACGACAGTGCAGCAGGATTTTAGGCGCGCGGGCGAAATGCTGGTTGATGCCTTGATCCGCCAAATACGAAATGAAGATGCAAATACAGCCGCATTACCGGCCAAGCTGATCGTGCGGAAAAGTTGCGGGGCGCATTGAAAATAACCTATTTCACATTCGTATTCATGGCCGCACTGATTGCCCACGCGGTGCTTCTCTGCCACTCTTCCCCAAAATGCGTCTGAGGGAGAGACATTCATGGGCAAACCGCGTCAGAGTTTCGGCAGCCTGATTAATATCAGCTTCGGTTTTCTCGGCATCCAAATGGGTTTCGCGCTGCAGAACGGCAACATGTCACGCATTTTCCAGGCGCTGGGTGCCAGCCTTGATGATCTGCCCGCTTTGTGGGTTGCAGCGCCGCTGACCGGTTTATTGGTGCAGCCGTTGATCGGACATTTTAGCGACCGGACATGGTTAGGGCGCTTTGGGCGCCGCCGTCCCTATTTCCTCGCCGGAGCGTTGCTCGCCGCATCATCGCTGTTCATAATGCCGATGGCGCATGTGCTGCTATTTGCTGCAATCATGCTGTGGGTGCTGGACGCATCGATCAACATTTCGATGGAACCATTCCGCGCGTTCGTCGGCGATATGCTCAACAAGGATCAACACACCAGCGGCTACGCTGTGCAAACTGCGCTGATTGGCGTAGGCGCGGTTGCCGGGTCGTTACTGCCCGATTTGTTCAATCATCTGAACGTGTCGAACACCGCGCCTGCAGGTACAATCCCCGATACGGTGCGCTATAGCTTTTGGGTTGGTGGTGCTGCCATGTTGCTCTCCGTGAGCTGGACCGTTTTCACTACCAAGGAATATAGCCCCGCAGAAATGGCCGCATTTGACGGTGAGACCGATCACAAGAACACGAACACATTACCTGCGTTGGCAGCCCGCGGCAGCGGACCGTCGTTGATTTGGATAGTAGCCGGCATCGTCACTGCCGCATCAGTCACACCGCTTGGACTTGAAAAAGAAGTCTATCTGCTCGGCGCACTTTTGGCGGGCTATGGCATCGCTAGCCTGATCGCTATCACACTTGCTAAATCGGGACGTGAGGACAATATCCTGTCGCATATCGTGGGTGATTTTTCCGGCATGCCCACCATCATGAAGCGGCTCGCCTTGGCACAGTTTTTCAGCTGGTCGACGCTTTTCATCATGTGGATCTATACGACACCTGTCGTCACCCAATATGCCTATAACACCACAGATGTTGCGAGTGTCGCTTATGGGCATGGCGCAAATTGGGTTGGGCGGCTGTTCGCAATTCAAAATGGGGTCGCCGCAATCGGCGCGCTGCTGATTCTGCCCTCATTGGCGGCACGGATCGGCAAAGTGAAAACGCACATGGTCTGTCTGCTTACGGGATCCGCAGGCTTTGTGAGCTTCCTGTTCATCCGCGATCCCAATCTGCTGATCCTCTCGGAAATCGGTATCGGTATCGCGTGGGCGTCGATCCTCGCCATGCCTTATGCCATATTGGCTTCAGCACTGCCCCAGCAAAAGCTCGGAATTTATATGGGGCTGTTCAATGTCTTCATCGTGGTGCCGCAATTGCTGGTCGCAACCGTTATGGGCAGCATTTTGAAAGCCTTTTTCCCAACACAGCCGATCTGGACCATGGCATTTGCAGCTATGATGATGGCACTTGCGGCGATTGCCATGCAGAGAGTCGAAGAGCCAAAGCATCTATCCCATTGAAATTGCGCGATCATGCTGCGCCGTGCTTACCGGCACCGCTGTGCGGCACGAGCGCGATCAGGCATACAGCGCCCGCATGACCCGGACCGGATACGCGTTCAGGCGCGCTTTTGGTCGCTGGCCGAAATTGGGCTGATTAGGATAGTCAGAAGGCGCATCTGTGGTCGCTAACACGGATCCCGTCTGCGTCACTTAACGGCGCTTGCGCGCCTCTCTCGCCGATCAACACGCTCCGCAACGAGAAAGGCGATGTCTTGCGCTCTTTAAACGTGCCGCATAATTGCAATCGATTGCAATTATATGTTGCAATGCCCCCCCTCATTTCCTAGGAAAATGGCAATTAACCTTCAGAATCGGGAAATTCGCACCTTGACCTCAGCATGGACGCACAAGCACGTGTCGCGTATCGCAGAGCAACGCTTTGATACTGTCGATGTGATAAATGGGCATGATGCTACCCCGCTTTTGCCGGGGATTGTGCTGTGGGATATGTGGCCCATCCAATCCCCAGACGGCAGCATTGCCGATATTGCTGGCGGGGCGGTGTGGATGGCCTTGGCGGCGCCCGACCGTTCAGACCCAGCGTTACGCCATTTTGAAGCGCGCATCAGGCTGTTGCATCTAAAAGAAGGGCAATGGCGTGATTTGGGTTGGGCGCTGCCAGACACAGATTATGGGTTCGAACGGGAATGGGCGGGTACGGCCTTGCTCAAAAATGGAATTGTCTCATTATTCTTCACCGCAGCGGGTGTTGCCGGCAATCCGGGCGGCTATCAGCAGCGCCTGTTTGAAACCCACGGAACTTTGCAGGCCGATGGCCAGATTAGCAATTGGACCCCCCTTCAGGAATCGGTGGCCAACAACGGACGGCATTATCATATCGCCGATCAGCAAGAGGGTGAGCCCGGCAAGATTAAGGCTTTTCGTGACCCCGCCTATTTCTGCGACCCTGCAGATGGGCAGGAATATCTGCTGTTTACAGGATCATTGGCAGGCCCTTCGTCCGAATATAACGGCGCGATCGGCATCGCCCGCCGATCTGATCATGGCGGCTGGGAACTTTTGCCGCCCTTATTGCATGCAGATGGCGTCAATAATGAGTTGGAACGCGCCCATATGGTCTCGAAAGATGGCCTATATTATATTTTCTGGGTTACCCAGGCGGGCACATTCAATCCCGAAGGACCAATTGGCCCTACAGGGCTGTACGGCATGGTCTCCGACAGTCTTTTTGGCGAATATGAACCGCTGAATGGCAGCGGCCTGGTCTTGGCCAATCCGCCCGAAGAACCCATGCAAAGCTACAGCTGGCATGTCACGGCAGAGCTTCTGGTTAGCAGCTTTGTCGATCATTGGGGACTGAAAGGTCGCAGCCTCGCAAACAACCCGCAGCTGGCGGCCGAAAGTTTCGGTGGAACGCCTGCGCCATTTGTAACACTCATGCTCGATGGCAATCGCGCCGGTCTGCGCCGCGAATTGGCCCATGTTGGTTGATGGGCGGCGGATGTTAGGCGCTATCGAAGCCGGCGGAACCAAATTCGTTGCCGCGATTGGCCGCGGCCATGATGATATTGTGGCACAGGTGCAAATACCGACCACGACCCCTGACGAAACGCTTCAGCGCACAATTGACTGGTTTCGTGCCAATGGAGACATCGCAGGTCTTGGCCTTGCGTCCTTTGGACCGGTCGATCTCGATCCCGCGTCGCCGGAATGGGGATATATCACCAACACCCCTAAAGCAGGTTGGGGACAGACGAGTGTTGCCGCGCGTCTCGGCAATGCTTTGGGCTGCCCTGTGGGCCTTGATACCGATGTGAATGCCGCGGCTATCGGAGAGCATCTTTACGGTGCAGCCCAAGGCTGCGACGTTGCCATTTACGTCACAATAGGAACAGGCATTGGCGGCGGCGCGGTGATTAACGGCAATACGGTAAAGGGCAGCCGCCATCCGGAAATGGGGCATATCTTGCCGCGTCGCCACCCGCAGGACAGTGATTTTGCCGGCATCTGCCCAGCCCATGGGGATTGCTTAGAGGGGCTGGCGTCCGGCCCTGCGATTAAGGCCCGCTGGGGCGCTTCGCTCTCCGAATTGGCGCCGGACCATGTCGCCCATGACATCATTGCCGATTATTTGGCGCAACTGTGTCAGACCCAAATTGCACTTTATTCTCCGCAGTGCATTATTTTGGGCGGCGGGGTGATGCAAACCGCGGGGCTTCTCGATAAGATAAGGGAACAGGCCAAAAAGCGTGTGGGCAGCTATTTCGGCGTGGATGCTGGCGCGATTATCATGCCGCCGGGCCTTGGCACATGCTCCGGCATTGCGGGTGCCTTTGAACTCGCAAAAAGGGCTGTGAATGGCAAAAAATGATGCAGGCAGTGCCGTAGCAATCGTCATTGTCGGTGGCGGCACCGCCGGTTGGTTGACGGCGGCATTTTTGCAAAACCAGCTGCCGCACACATTGAACCGGCCTGTTGAGATCACGGTCATAGAGGCCGAAGATATTCCAACCGTCGGCGTCGGCGAAGCCACCATCCCGTCGATCCGCCAAACGCTGGCCGCATGCGGCATTGAAGAACATATCTTCCTCCAAACCTGCGGCGCGACATTCAAACATGGCATTGAGTTCATCAATTGGCGCGACGACCCCCAATTGTGCGGTGCCAACAGCTATTTCCACCCCTTTGGCGACCAAATCATGGTCGCGGGTAAGGATGCGACGTGGCAATGGCTGCAACTGCCCTCGGAACAACGCGCGCCTTATGCCGAACAATTTTCGGTGCAGGCCGAAATTGCACGGCGCGGTCATGCCCCGAAGAATTTCAGCGATAAGCCTTATGACGGCGCGCTGGCTTACGCCTATCATCTCGATGCCGGCAAGTTGGCGACATATCTACAGACACATAGCAAGGCGCGCGGCGTTTGCCACAAAGTGCAAAAAGTCATACAAATCGATCGGGATTTTGAAGACATCAGCGCATTGCACCTCGACAATAACGAACGGATCGAAGCCGACCTGTTCATCGATTGCACCGGCTTTGCGGCACGGTTGATCAATTCAGACCAACAGAACATTTTCAACAGCCTTTCCGACACCTTGTTCGTGGATCGCGCCATTGTGACGCGGGTGCCGAATGATAGCCTTGCCGACGTCATCGGTTACACAAAGTCTACGGCGCAAAGTGCGGGTTGGATCTGGGACATCGCGCTTCAGGATCGCCGCGGCGTGGGCCATGTCTACAGCTCGCGTTATATTGATGATGATGCTGCAAAGGCCGAGCTCGCCGCCTATGTGCAGCAACCGGTTGATATGCTGGAATCACGGCGGCTGGACATGCGGATCGGCTATCATGACCAACAATGGCGCGGAAATAGCGTTGCTATCGGGCTATCGAGCGGCTTTTTGGAACCGCTGGAGTCGACTGGAATTTACCTCATTGAAATGGCCAATTGGGCCATGCTCGAATTTGTGCCCCGTTATCTGGGCGGATCACAGCCCCAATCCAGCTACAACCGGATCCTGCACAATCATTACAACAACATCGCTGACTTCCTGAAGATGCATTACTGTCTGTCAAATCGCCGGGACACGGCCTTTTGGCGGGACAATTGCGATCCTAAGACCATCCCACCGTCGCTTCAGGCCAATCTGGCGACTTGGAAAACAGCGGTCCCCAGCATCTATGATTTTCACAGCACGACCCAGTGCTTTTCCGCCACGAATTACAAATTCGTTCTCTATGGTATGGGATGGGGCAAAGCAGCGATACCGGCGTCAGAACCCAGCGCGCCAATACAGGCCATGATGGGCGAACTTGCCCAACGGCGGAGCAAGCTGCGTGATTTTGTGCTGCGCGATACAGTGGCCAACAGCAGCTATTTTGAAGCGCTACAAAAGCTTTAGTCCCTTCCCCACTGCGGGGCCCGCGACATAACGCACGCGCACAAACAAAAACGGCGCCCGCACAAAGCAGGCGCCGTTTCTCGTGTCGTCTTAATTAGAATTTGAAGCGGACATTCGCGGCCATGGTGCGCCCCTGAATGGAACGACCGATGGTGACGGTGTTCGGCGCGCCCGCGAAGAGCGATTCACGTCCGTCATTCGCAGATTCCGTGATACCCGCCTTGTCGAACAGGTTGTTCACGTTGAGCGAGAATTCCAGATTATCGGTCAGGTTCACTGCACCTGTCAGATGCACAACCGAATATCCCTTTTGGGTTAGCGTGTTCGCATCATTGGCAAAGCTGTCGCCTGTACCAATCCAGCTTGCCGAAAGGCGAACCTGATCCAGATTCACGCTTGGCGTTACGGCCCAAATCAAACGGGCCTGACGCTGCGGCCGGTTTCCGATGAGTGCGCTGTTCGCCACACCTGCAGAATTGCGGGCGTCGCTGATTTCAGCGTCGGTATAGGTCGCTGTCGCGTACAGATCGAAGATTCCGTTTTTATAATAGCCCTCCAGCTCAAGGCCCTTGGCTTCATATTTACGGATCTGACCGGTTGGCGGCGTAATCGTGATATTCGATTCCTCTGTCGTCGACAGGAACAATGTCCCGTAAACATCGAGCTTGCCGTTCCCCAATTCGAGATCTTGCGCCTTAAAGCCGATTTCATACTGGTCGACCTTATCTACATACGCGCCTTCTGCGCCAGCCAATAAGGCACCGCTTCCATCACGCACACCAAAATCCAAGGCGCGATCAAAGTTGAAGGATGCACCGCTGGATGCCCGGCCAAAGATCGAGAAGTTGTCGCCAAGCAGATAATTGGCACCCAACGACCATGCAAGGTTGTTCGCGGTGAAATCAGCGCGCGCATCGGCTACGCCGGTGTTCAGCGAAACCGTGGCTTCTGATCCTGTGATCCGTCCATCGCCATTGACGTCAAACGGTGCACCTGCGCCGGCTGTCCTGATGCCATTCTGGCGCATATTGTCATAACGAACGCTGGCATCGACGCTCAGATCGCCCGTTTTCACGGCCAACGCCGCAAAAGGCGAGCTTACTTGCGCCTCAAGATCATAATTACGGTTCGAACCGTCCCAACCAAAGGCCTGGTTAACGCCGGCGATGCCATTGATCGATCCAGGAACATTGATCAACGCAGCATTATTTTCGGTCGTCGTAACAAGGCGCGTCCAATGCCAATCCTGCTTGAAATTTTGGTGCATGAAGAAATGCCCAACAGCGACATCAACGGTCGAACCGCCCATTTCAAAGGTCTTCGACAGACGGGCGTCATTTGCAAAGTTGCTCAGATCGTCGAGGTTGACGTCAAACACGGCTACTTCGGTTGCAAAGCCGTTCGGCAGGTTTGACGATGTCACAGCCGTGCCTGCGCGTGGTCCGTTGAAATAGGTCGCCCCCGCCAGCGAAGCCGCGTTCAAAGCGCCATAGCTAAAAAAGCCCAGAAACTGACCCGAGATATCCTGATAGCGCGACTTGGTCGACAATTCGATACCGCCACCAAGATCAAAATTGGTTTCAAGACCAATGGACTTTACTTTATGATGCAGACCATCAGCGGTATCATAAGGCTCCAACTGGTTGCGTCCGTTTACGGCCAGACCATTGCGGGTCAGATTGCTGTAAAGGCTATGGTTGGCAGCGCTGAAATTGCCGAGGCTGGTGCCAACGACGCCGCTGGTCGCATTCCCGGTGCGCGAAACGAGCTGCGGGAAATAGGCCTGCTCTTTCTTGTCGATGACTTTACCCGTCAGCCGGACATAGCCAGCGTCAAATTCTTTGGTCATGCTCAAGCGAATTTGGCCACCCGAAACAGGATCATATCCGGAGTTGCGATAGTCACCACCCTGTTGGAAGTGTCCGCCGACGTGGAAATACAGATCGTCTGCGATGTTCGCCCCATATTCGGCGTCAACACGATAATCGGTGTGATCAAGGCCAATGCCGAAGCCAAGCGAGCCGCCGCCATCTTTGCCGGTCTTGCCGATCAGGTTGATGATACCGCCTGGGCCGTTGGTGGTGAGTGTCGAGGCCGTGCCGCCACGAACCGATTCCACGCGCGCCAAGGTCGTGTCTGATTTATAGAAACCATCGGCTGGCGCAAAAAGATGATCGCCAAACAAAAGAATTGGCAGGCCGTCTTCTTGAAGCGACAGGAATTTCGCGCCGCCGGTTGAGATCGGAATACCGCGCACGTTGATGTTGGAGTTACCACCACCCGATGAGCTCTCTGAACGAATACCTGGCAGCTGACGGAAAACTTCTGCAAGGTTGGTCGGATTGCTGTCTGCGATGGTATCCGCGCTCAAGGATGATACGGAAATCGAGGTGTCGATTTTGTTTTGGCCCGCGGACGAAATCACGCCGGTGACAACAATGGCATCATTTTCTGCCGCCGCTTCCTCGGGTTGCGCGGTTTGTGCATAGGCACTCGCGCTAAAAAAGGCTGTGGTAGCCACTGTTGTCATCAAGACGCGATGGATCAACTTCATCTAAGATATCCTCCCAATTTCGCCGTTCGTTTTGGCACAATTATTGACTTTGTTCCTCATGGATATGCCTAAAAACAAACGATTGCAATATAAAAATACAACCGATTGCAAAGGCTACTAAAATGTGATTTTGTGTAAAAATATCCCATATATTACAGAATTTTATGTGATCCTTTACGGAGAAGAAAAATCGCGTCCCAGCCCTGTCGCTGGATCCCGGTGGTTCTGAAATTAACCGCCGACTGTGCTTCCGCGAATCACAAGCGTTGTGGGCGTCAAGGTTGCGCGGACAGGATTGCCCGCAATCTTATCGACAAGCGTATTGACCAAAATTTCGCCGCCCAATTTGATGTTCTGATCAATGGTGGTCAAGCCGGGAGAAATCATGGCTGCTTGCCCGATATTGTCATATCCCACGACAGCGACATCTTCGGGTACGCGACGGCCCTTGGACTGCAAAGCATGGATTGCAGCAATGGCCAACACGTCGGACGCCGCAAAAATGGCATCAAAGCGTTCCGCACCGTCACACAAAGCCAGCGTTTGGCGATAAGCTTCATGCCCGTCAAAGGATGATCGTACATGCATCACGGACGTGTCAGCGCTGTCACCATTCCAAACGGACATCAAACCATTGTAGCGCAACGCGACCTCAGGAAGGTCAATGTCCCCCAGGAACACGACCCTGCGGCGGCGGATGTTCTTGAGATGCTCTCCGACAAGTCGCCCGCCTTCGAAATTATCGCTGCCGACCAGCGTATAGTCCGCCGCGTCGATCATGCCGCCCCACACCACAACACGGTCGGCGGCATCACCCAATGACCGCAATCTTTCAATGCGTCCGGCCTGCCCGATAACAATCAAGCCATCGGCTTTTCCGGACAATAATAAGCGCCGCTCGGCAATTTCCGACGGGCTATTGGGCAGGTTGATGATGAGGTCATAATCAAATTTTGCCGCCGCCTGTGACACAGCAGCGATCATTTCCAGAAAGAACGGATCAGAAAGATTTTGGTGAGAGCCCGGATAAACGGGGATCACGATACCCAATGTCTGGCTGGATTGCTTGCGCAAATTGCGCGCCCGGGCGTTGATCGCATAGCCGGTTTCATGCGCAAGCTTTAGGATATGGTCTTTGGTTTTGCCATTAACCAACGGGCTGTCATTCAGCGCGCGGGAAACCGTGGAAATGTCAACGCCAGACAATTTCGCAAGGCCACTCATTGTCATCCGGCCCTGATTAGCCATCCGCTTCACTCACCCCTTTGATCGCGCAATAATGCGCCAAACGGCGCCTTTGCCGCATGGCAAAGAGCCCCTTCCCGCATCCTTACCCGCCAAAGGACGCTCTTTCAACCGGCGCCCGATTGCCTGCCTTGATGAACAATGTGGCTGCCGCCCCCATTATCATCAGCACGCCGCCCAACAACAACACGTTGCGCGGATCTCCACCGAGTAACGGGCGATAGATCAATGGCATTGTGAGCGACTGGATCAACATTGGTATCACGATGAACATGTTGAATATGCCCATATAAATTCCGGTTCGATCCGCCGGAATGCAATCGGCCAGCATGACATAGGTATTACCCATCATCCCGGCCCAGCCGATCCCGATACCGATCATCAACACAAAAAGCGCCGCGGGCGTGTCAGCTCCCGGTAACAGCAACATGGCGATGCCCGATGCTGCCAAACATATGGCATGCGTGAAGCGCGCGCCCAATCGCGCGACAATCGGAATTAACAGCAATGCGCCCAAAAAGGCGATAAAATTATACAAAGCCCCGGCCTGCTGCGCGGTGAGCGTCGCGTCGCGAAAGGCGGCGCTTGTTGGATCACTCGTGTCATAAATCGAACGGCCCACGGCAAAGCTGATATATTGCCAATATGCGAACATCGCATACCATTGGCACAGCATGGCAACGGCCAGTTGCCGCATCGGCTTTGGCATATCGCGGATGGCGTCCACGATTTCCATCATCGTTGCCTTCACCGTCATCGGCTTGGCATCGATGGCCGTTTTTTCCGCATCGGTCAAAGGCAGCTCGGGCACCCGCCAGACCGACCAAATAATCGTCGAAATAGACAGGATCGCGCCAATAATGAACGCGATGCGGACAATGACCGGAATGCCATTATCGTCGAGCACATCTTTGGCGACAAACGATGTCAGCAAGGTCGGCGCAAGATAGGACAGCGTTTGCGCCAGTCCGGTAAAGGCGCTTTGGGTCAGGAAACCCACGGCGCGTTGCTCCGGCACTAATCGGTCGGCGACATAGGCGCGATAGGGTTCCATGGTAATATTATTGCCGGCATCCAATATCCAGAGCAGCGACGCCGCCATCCAGAGGGCCGCACTGTACGGCATCAGAAACAGGCAGATGCTGCACAGGATCGCACCAATGAGGAAATAGGGCGTCCGGCGGCCATAACGCGAATTGGTCCGGTCACTCATCGCCCCAACAATGGGTTGAATGATAAGGCCCGTCATTGGCCCTGCGAGCCAAAGCAAGGGCATCGTCGCCTCATCCGCCCCAAGGAAGCCGTATATCGGCCCCATATTGGCTTGTTGCAGGCCGAAACTGAACTGTAGGCCAAAAAAGCCAATGTTCATTTCGATGATTCTCAGGAGCGACAATCGCGGTTTGCCAGCGATTTGCATGTGATATCCTCCCCCAAATTCTGATCTATGGACAAGATATTTGCATAGATTGCGAAGCCATGCAATCGTTTGCAGTTCTTTTGTCTGGCGACGGATGTTTCACTTTTCGGTTTTGGGAAGATGTAACACCAAACGGCGCCATGAAAAGAACAACCGGATAGGCCCAAAGTCAAATATACCGATGGCCGCCGTAATCGTTATACGCCTAATCTACAGCCACTTTTTGTCCATCTTAACTGCGGGGCACTGGGGTGGTGCGTGTAAGTTTCGAATATACTTGAAAAATATTTTCGATTAGGTGCACTATTATACAGTCAATCTTCACAATATGGGGCAAAAAATGACCTTAAAATCAGACCGTACATATGCCATCGCGGCGCTTGCCATATCAGTCGCACTCAGCACCGCGCCTGCTGCGGCTGCCAGTGACAAAGCAAGCAAAGAAAAATGCTTTGGTGTTGCCAAAGCCGGTGCCAATGACTGTGCTAGTGCGGACGGAAGCCACAGCTGCGCAGGCCAAGCAAAAGCAGATAATAATCCGTACGACTGGAAATACGTCGCAAAAGGCACATGCGAGAAAGTCGGCGGAAAAGTCATGCCCCCTGGCAAGAAGTAGGTATTTTGCCGAACCAAGTTGTCGCGGCGGCCAATGGCGTTGTTTGGACTGGCCATTCACTGGGTGCATATATCGCAAAGTACATTGATGCGCGGACATCCATGTGGGGCGCGCACGAAAGGCCCTCCCCGCTTTTACATATACTTGTAAAATAATTTGGACTAGCTGGCATCATGTCGACCGAAATCTAATGAAATGGGAACATAGTGATCATGAAAACCGAACATAAATTCGCTATTGCGGCTCTCGCCGTATCGGTCGCGCTTAGCACCACGCCTGCAGCAGCAGCCGGTGACAAAGAAAAATGCTATGGCATTGCAAAGGCAGGCAAGAATGACTGCGCTGACGCGAATGGCGTTCATAGCTGCGCAGGACAGGCAAAATCCGATAATGCCCCTAGCGAATGGAAATATGTCGCCAAGGGCACATGCGAAAAAGAAGGTGGCAAGACCACACCTCCTGCCAAGTCTGCCAAGTAGTAATTCGCTTGCTGAACCAGTCATGAGCAACAGCCAATGACGTTGTTCGGGCTGGGTCTGCGCAAGCCACATTATGAAGACGTCCTGTCGGGAAATGTCCAACTCGATTTTGCCGAGGTAATCTCGGAAAATTTCATGTTTCCCGGCGGTCGTCCGCTCGCGGACTTATTGGCTGTCCGGGAAAAATGCCCGGTTGCCTTGCACGGTGTTTCGATGTCGGTAGGCTCCGTATCAGGTCTCGATCGGGACTATGTGCAGAGGCTTCGGGCATTGGTCGATGTGATCGACCCTTTGTTCGTGTCAGACCATTTATGCTGGACCCGGGTCCCGGGCTTTAGTTCGCACGACCTCCTCCCGCTGCCCTATACGCAGGAGGTGCTGGACATCGTTTCTAACCATGTTCACGCGGCGCAAGATATACTTGGGCGACAGATACTGCTCGAAAATCCGTCCGCCTATCTCGGTTTTACCGAGTCAGAGATGCCCGAATGGGATTTCCTCTCCAAACTGTGTGCCCAAACCGGCTGCGGCCTGCTGCTGGATGTGAACAACGTCTATGTAAGCGCCCGCAATCTGGGTTTCGATCCTGCGGATTATATCGCGCACTTTCCTATGGCTGATGTGCGGCAGATCCATATCGCTGGCCACAGCCAAGGTCAGGACGTGCTGGTCGATACGCACGATCAACCCGTTTGCGACGCCGTCTGGGATCTTTTTGAGACCGCAATGACCCGCGCCGGGCCCGTGGCAGTTATGATTGAACGCGACAACAATATCCCCCCGATTGGCGAATTGCTCGACGAACTTGCAATGGCACGTGCGCGGGCGGACGCTGCCGCAAAGCGTGGATTGGGACATTGAACCTCGCCAGCATACAGCAGGCCATGAGGGGATGGCTCGAAACCGGAAACCCGGATTACGTCGCCGACTTCGGCGATGCCGCGCAGCCAGGGCTTCACGTCTATCTCAACAATTACCGGACGCAATTGCTAGATTGCCTTGACCACGCATTTCCCCACACGCGAACATGGCTTGGCAGCGACCGGTTTCACGCAGGCGCCCGTTGCCATATCATGGCGCAGCCGCCAGTTGCGTGGACGCTTGACGCCTACCCTGCATCCTTTGCCGCCGAAGTCGGCATGCTGTTTCCCGATGATCTGGTCGCACACGAACTTGCCGAATTGGAACTGGCGCTGAGCGACGCCCAGACTGCAGCCGACCGACTGCCCTTATCCCGGGAGATGTTCACACATCTCGATTGGGAACAGGTCTCCCTCACGCATGCGTCGGGGGGCCAAGTGCTGCGTCACACCAGCAACGCAGCGAAGATTTGGTCCGCACTGTCGCGCGCCGAAATCCCGCCAGTACCCAAAACTGCGGAAGTTCCGATCGACATCCTTGTTTGGAGAAGCGATTGGGAGCCGTGTTTTAGGATAGTTGATGCCGACGAAGCGGAAATTTTCATGCACATGAATCCGGCGTTGCGCTTTGTGGACATTTGCGCACAGCTTGCGCAAAAACATGGAGAGGAAGCCAGCATCGCACGCGCTGGCTTGCTTCTGGCGCGGTGGGCGGATGATGAAGCCGTCAGCGTCGCAGCAACCTGATGCGCTGCACCAGCGGCCCTCCAGAACGTGCTTAACGCGCGCGCCTGCACCGATCCGAACAAAAGCGCACATTTTCCCAATCTTTCGCCCACTTTTTGCGCCACGCAAACGGCTTTTCACATGCCGCGCATATTTTTGACGGCAGGTCTGATTTTTTGACCATCTTGGGCATTGCGAAATTCCATATTTGAGCGCGTGTTACGTGCGTAACATTTTTATCGCAGTTTCCGCTATATTTCTGCAAATGAAACTAACTATTTGCTGCGCAGCATTTCAAACGTTAACAGCCTATTACGCCTTAAGGCTATTCAAAGGGATGCAGGGGGCAAATTACGCTTTCATCCCCAATAAAAAGGGCGGAAAGCCTGAGGAAAGTGATCAACAGGAGAGTGTATATGAAATTCGGAAATCATCTGCTGAAGGCTGCAATGCTGTCAACGATCAGCATCGCGTCGCTGAGCGCTGGCTCGGTAGCGTTCGCACAAGACACTGCGCCACAGGCAAGCGACGAAGCTGACGAAAATGTTATCATCGTAACCGCAACGAAGCGCGAACAGACACTTGAAGAAGTGCCAGTGGCTGTTTCGGTGACCTCGGCTGCTGCAATCGAACGCGCCCAAGTGCGCGACCTTAAGGATCTGCAGACACTCGTTCCCTCACTCCGCGTCAGCCAGCTGCAAAGCTCAGCCAACACGAACTTCATCATTCGCGGCTTCGGCAACGGCGCCAACAACCCAGGCATCGAAGGCTCGGTTGGCGTGTTCATCGACGGTGTTTACCGTTCGCGTTCCGCTGCAGCGATCAGCGATCTTCCAAACCTGCAACGCGTCGAAGTGTTGCGCGGTCCACAGTCGACCCTGTTCGGCAAAAACGCCTCGGCTGGCGTTATCTCGATCGTGACTGCAGCACCAAGCTATGAATTCGGCGGTTCGGCTGAACTCAGCTATGGCAATCGTAACGCAATCGTAGCGAAGGCCGATGTTACTGGCCCGATCGCAGACAATGTTGCTTTCAGCCTTGCTGGCGGCATCAACAAAGCGGACGGTTACGGCACCAACTTGGTTGACGGATCAAAAACAAGCGAGCGTAACCGCTGGTATGGCCGTGCACAATTGTTGATCGAACCTTCGGAAAGCTTCAAGCTCCGCTTCATCGGTGACTATGACAAGATTGACGAAAATTGCTGCTTCGTCGGCAATATCTTGGACGGTCCAACCGGCGCAGCCATTCGTGCTATCGGTGGTCGCGTAAACTCGGCTGGTATCTTCAGCTTCAGCGAATATCAGAACTTTGCATCGGAAAACAAAATCACCAATGGTGGTGTCTCGATGCAGGCGGATTATGAAATGGGTTCGTTGAGCCTGACCTCAATCACCGCCTATCGTGAATCACGCGCAAAAACGAACGCGGACAGTGATTTCACCAGCGCTGACCTCATCGGACAAAACCGCGGCGATGTGGACATCACCACAAAAACGCAGGAATTGCGTTTGGCGTCGGATTTTGACGGTCCATTCAACTTCTTGCTGGGTGCCTATTATTTTGACGAAAGCATCAACAACAAACAGGCACTGACGCTCGGTCGTGATTTCCGCAATTATGCAAACGCCCTCACCGGCGGTGCATATGCCAGCAATGAAGCACTCATCCGCGCATTGGCAGGCGTCCCTTCAACCGCCGCTCCATTTGGTGGCCAAGGCCAAGGACGTTTTGAAGATTGGGATTATAAGAACAAAGCCTATTCCATCTTCGGTACTGCAGACCTTGAACTCACCGACGGCCTCGTGCTGACGGGTGGTTTCAACTACACCAAGGATAAGAAGAATCTTGCGAGCGACATTCGGATTACCGACGTGTTCTCAAGCATCGATTTGATCCAGGTTGCTGGTGCAGCCGGCGTCCCTGCGGTTATACCGACAGGTGCAGCCGGAAATACCAGCACTTTGTATCCACGCATCACGGCTTGCCCGAATAGAAATGGTGCACCAACCGCTTGTAACCCGTTCCTCGGCCTTCAGGCGCTGCAATTCTTGCCGCCGTTCCTGAACCTTCCAAATGCGGTTGAAGATGGCCGTACCAGCGATGGTAAGCTGACCTATTCGGCACGTATTGCCTGGGAAGCCACAGACAATATCAACCTGTATGCCAGCTATGGTACTGGATTTAAGGCGACATCTTGGAACATGTCGATTGACTCGCGTCCATTCGTTTCGGATTTCGTCGCGGGTTCACCTGCACAAGGCGCACCGATAACACCGTCGGCCATTCGGACCGCGGGTCTTGCCTTGGCTAACCTCACCAGCGGAACGCGTTATGCGCTTCCTGAAGAGGCAGCGGTCATGGAATTGGGTCTGAAAGCGAAATGGGATCGTGTTGCTTTCAATCTGACAGTCTTTGATCAATCGATCAAAAACTTCCAGGGCAACAGCTTCATCGGTACGGGCTTTGTTTTGTCCAATGCCGGTAAGCAGTCAGTAAAGGGGATCGAATTTGACAGCAGTGTCAATCCGACCGACGCACTGCAATTGCGTGCAGCCTTTGTCTATCTCGACTCCAAATATGACAGCTATGTTGGATCGCAATTTGGCGACGTCAGTGGCCAAGCGGTACCTGGCATTCCAAAACTGTCGACAACATTGGGCGCAACTTACACGGCGGAATTGAACGACGGCAATGCGCTGATCCTGAACGCCGATTACCACAATGAATCAAAGGTCGTTATTAACGAAAACCCAGCTTGGCGTCAGTATAAGCGCGAAGTTAATGACCTCAGTGCAGCGATAACGTTGCGTATGGACAGTGGTATGCAGTTCTCGCTTTGGGGCCGCAATTTGACGAATGCGAAATATCTTTCCGTCATTTTCCCAAGCGTTGTGCAGTCCGGTTCAATTTCGGGCTATCCAAACGCACCACGCACTTATGGTGCATCGGTGAAGTACAAGTTCTAATATCCTGAGAAACTCAGGGCAGATTGAGCCGGGGCAGCAGTGCTGCTCCGGCTTTTTCTTTGTCCATTGCCGAAGAACGGCGCACAAAAGCGGACGACCGGCCAAACAGGCCGCGCGCTGGATACATATAAACACCGGAAAAATGGTGCCCGAGGGCGGATTTGAACCACCGACACGCGGATTTTCAATCCGCTGCTCTACCCCTGAGCTACTCGGGCTACACGGTAAAAACCGCGTGGGAGCGCAGCCTATAGAGAGACGATACGCCCCTTGGCAAGCGCAAAATCAATCGATGTCGTCTCCGCCAAAACTATCTGCATAATCCGCCGGTGGACCAGGCACGCGATAGCCCTCATCCAGCCATTTGAGCAGATCGCGATCCTTGCATCCCTGACTGCAAAAAGGTTTGGTTTCAGGCTGTTGTGGCTTCCCACATAAAGGGCATTGATTAGCTTTGCGCGACATGCACATGCCCATAGCCTGTGGCATTTTCATCTGCAACAACCGCAACCCCTGCCCCCGCCAGACGCGCGCATTCGGCGCGCAGCGGCTGCCAGCGTTCCGACAACAGCAAATGCGCCACCGCAGGGCGAGCCGTTATCGTTCTAACTCCAAACCCGGACGACCGCGCTGCGCTGCGCAATAACCAATAAGCCTGCGTTTCGTCGGACAAGGCGGCAATGCGGGTGCCAAACAGATGATCGAGCACTGACGGCCGCGGCCGGGCGCGCACCACTTGCATAAGGCCATAGCCATTGATCGCGGTGCGTTCGAAGGGACGGCTGTCTTTTGCGGATGCCGCGTCAAAAATGTTCGCAATCTCCGCGCGCTGGGTTTTGGCCTCCATCGACACAAAATCGATCATGACCATCGCACCCACCTGATACAGGCGCAGCAGCCGTGCGATTTCCACGGCAGCGATGCGGTTAATCGCAAAGGCATCCCCAATACCGTCGACATCGAATACCAGTCCGGCCTTGGTACGTTGAAAGCTGATGATGACATCCCCGACCTGCGCATAGCCCGCAATAGCGGTGTCAAAGCCGTCATCGAACGCCTGCGTAGCAGTCGCGCTGCCAAAAGCCGCCAGACGCTGTTCCCACAGACCATCTTTCGACAAAGGGTCTTCAGGCACGCCATCGCGCAAGGCAACCTCGGGCAGCTTGATCCGGCCAGGCTCAGCGATGGCTTCCCGCGTCACTTCAAACGCCACATATGTGCCCTCTGCCGCGCCCATCTTACTGCGCAGCAAAACTTCGCTGCCATCTTCGGTAATGATATAAGCGCCCGCCGGTGTACGCCGGTCGACACGGCCCATACCGCATTCGCCAAGCACCCAATGCGCATCGCGCTGAATATGAATTTCGACGATTTGACCGTCTTCGACGTAGGCGGCGCGGCGTTCGCCCGGTGCATCGTCGCGCCAAAGTTCAGGCAAGCGTATAGCCCGATGCACGTAGCAAGGTGCGCGTTTCATACAGCGGCAAGCCAACGACGCCCGAATGGCTTCCCGCCATCCAGTCAATCAACGCCTCTGCCCTACCCTGAATGGCATAGCCACCGGCTTTACCAAGGCCTTCGCCGCACGCGATGTAGCTTTCGATTTCCTCGGACGACAAACGCTTGAAACGCACGATGCTGTCGCAAATGCGACTGCGCATCCGTCCGTCCGCGTCAATCACGGCGACCGCGCTCAAAACATGATGGCGACGGCCATTGAGCAGTTCCAGAAACCCGCGTTGCATATCGCCATCGGCCGCTTGCGGCAGGATACGGCGGCCGACCGCGACCGTGGTATCGCCTGCGATGACAATTTCACCCGGCGCGCGCGGAACGGCGATAGCCTTCTCCTCGGCCATGCGCAGCGCGTAGACGCGCGGCACTTCGCCCTTGCGCGGCATCTCGTCAATGTCCGGCGAGGCTATCCGATCGGGCACGACGCCAAGCCGCGCAAGCAATTCGCGCCTGCGCGGGCTTGATGATGCCAATATGAGTGTGGGATTCAGACCCAAGGTCTGCCGCCCTTATTTAAAGCGGTAGGTGATCCGGCCTTTGGTCAGATCATAAGGGGTCAGTTCGCACAAAACCTCATCACCCACGAGAACGCGGATGCGGTTTTTGCGCATTTTTCCGGCGGTATGGCCCAAAACTTCATGGCCATTCTCCAGCTCGACACGGAACATCGCGTTAGGCAGCAGTTCACGTACTGTACCGCGCATTTCGAGTAATTCTTCTTTTGCCATTCGGCCCCTTAAATCGTCAAAAATCCAAACTTGCTGCGCCTTTAAACCACATGTTGGAAAAAGGGAAGCGCTACAGTATATTCACGCAATTGCGACAAAATGCTACAAAGTTCATCTGTGCGCGGCGTTATAATGCGTTATGAAACCCGTGCGTTAACAATATAAACTGAGCTTCTCCCCCAATGAAAATTTTTCCGTTTAGCATCATCCTGCTTGCTACGGCTGCTGCGCCCGCCATGGCGGCCGTTGATGTGCAGACCACCGGCAGCACCGTGGCAATCGCGGAAGACGACGAAGACATGCCCGTTGAAGAAGGTGCATCGCGTGAAATCGTCGTTACCGCAGAACGCATTCGCGGGTCAGTCGATACCGACGTGCCACCCGTTGAACAGTTAGACGAAGCCGATATTGCGTCATTAGGCGCATCATCGTTGACCGATCTGGTCGCGGCGGTTGCACCGCAAGCCAATTCGGGCCGTGGCCGTGGCGGCGGCATGCCCATCATCTTGCTCAATGGTCAGCGCGTTTCGGGCTTTCGCGAATTGCGCGATCTGCCGCCCGAGGCCATTCGGCAGGTCCAGATTTTCCCCGAAGAAGTTGCATTGAAATATGGCTACCGCCCTGATCAACGCGTCATCAACTTCATTCTGAAAGACAATTTCGCATCCTTCGCGACCGAGTTTGAACATGCACAACCCGAAGCTGGCGGTTTTGGTAGCAATGAATTGGAAGCAACGCTGACGCGCATTGGCGCCAGCACGCGCTTCAACCTTGATGTGGAACTGGAACGCGCGACCGCGTTGACCGAAAGCGAACGCGACCTGATTGCCTCCAATGGTTCATTGTTGGCCCGTGGCGGGAATATCAGCGGCCTTGGCCTGAATGGCGTGATATCGCCATCGCTCAACGCTGCTGCCGGTTCCACGGTCACGCAGGCCGGCGTGCCGATTGGCATTGCCAACCCAACCTTGGCGCAATTTGCAGGCACTGCAAACCGGCTGAACGATAGCGACATCGGCGATGTCCGCACGCTGTTACCACGGACCGAACGGCTTGAAATCAATGGCACATGGAGCCGATCGCTTGGCCCACAGACGGGGCTGTCGCTCAATGCCAATTATGCACTGAATGGCAGCGCATCCTTGCTTGGCTTGCCCGGAACCAGCTTCGTGTTGCCGGGCAGCAGCCCCTTTTCCCCGTTCGGTCAAGATGTGACGCTCAGCCGCTATTTCGACACGCCGCGCCCGCTTGAGCGCGAGAGCGAAACGCATGTTTTCCAAACCGGTGGCACGTTCAATCATGCGCTCGGCGGTTGGCGCTGGACGGTAACGGGGAATTACGCGCGCACCGACAATGAAACCCGCACCACGCGCAACGCAGACTATACGGCTTTGCGCGCGGGCGTCCTTGCGGGAACGGTGAACCCGTTTGCCGCTGGCTTTGGGTCGGATCTGTTGTTTCTGGCACCCGATCTGGCGAGCAGCCTGAACCAAAATCTGGATGTCCGCAGTACATTGGCGGGTTCCGTGCTCACCCTGCCCGCTGGCGAGGTGCAGACAACATTAGCCTCCGGCTTCACACGCCAGATGCTCGACAGCGAAACATGGCGGTCGGGCGTCACCACCAATGTTGCCCTGCGCCGCAATATCACAAACCATTCGGTCAACGCCGAAGTGCCCATCACGGGCAGTGATTTCGGCGTTGGTTCAACCATCGGCGAATGGTCAATCAACGGCAATATTGGGTTCAGCGACCTGTCGGACTTTGGCCAACTTGTTGAATATGGCGCGGGCCTGCGTTGGGCCCCTGCCCGCAACCTGACATTTCAGGCATCGATTACGGGCGATGAAAATGCGCCGGGCATTGGCCAGTTGGGCAACCCAACGTTAGTCACGCCAAATGTCGCGACCTATGATTTTAGCCGCGGGGAAAGCCTGTTCATCAATGTCACAACAGGCGGCAATCCCGCGTTGATTGGCGAAAAGCGCCGCGATCTGATCCTAAACGCCAACTGGACCCCGACCTTCATCAAGGATTTCGCACTTCAAGCGAGCTATTTCCGAAACAACAGCCGCAATACAACCGCATCCTTTCCATTGCTCACCCCCGAAATTGAGGCTGCGTTCGCAAGCCGCGTGGTGCGGGACGTAAATGGCCGCCTGTTGAGCGTGGACCAGCGGCCGGTGAATTATGACCGCGAAACGTCGCAACGCATCCGTTGGGGCTTTAACATGTCCGGAAATATCGGCGCAGCCCCGCCAATGCGCGGGCCCTTTGGCGGCCCTCCTGGCGCGGGCATCCCTCGTGCCCCCGGTGGCGCACCCGGCGTGGCCGCACCCGCTGGCGCGCCGCGTGGACCACGTGCCGGTGGCGGCTTTGGCGGCGGCGGTCGCGGCGGTGGCGGCGGCGGTGGTTTTGGCGGCGGCCAGCCAAGCCGTTGGAACATCGCACTGTACCACACATACCGCATTCAGGACGAAATCCTGATCCGTCCCGGCGTGCCGGTGCTCGATTTGCTCAATGGATCTGCCACCAGCAGCAATGGCGGCGCATCACGGCATGAGGTTGAGCTGTCGGGCGGCATGTTCCACAAGGGCTTTGGTTTGCGCCTGCAGGGCACGTACAAGAGCGGCACGACCGCCAATGGCACTGGATTGCCCGGCAGCAATGATCTGCGCTTCAGCGATCTTGCAGCGGTCAACGCCTTCCTGTTCATCAACCTCGACCAACAGGCGCGCGTTGTGAAGGCAATGCCGTTCCTAAAGGGCAGCCGCGTGACATTCCGTGTCGAAAACATCCTCAATGACATTGTCGATGTGCGTGACCAAAATGGCAATGTGCCGCTGGGATATCAGCCGGGATATATCGACCCGCGTGGCCGTGTGTTTGAACTGAGCTTTAGAAAGCGGTTTTAACCGGCGCGTTCAGCCCACACGCAATTTGCGCAGGACGCGCCATAGCGGCAAATAAAATGCCAACGCCCAACGAAAAAGGCCGCTCCCTGCGGAACGGCCCATTCGTTATAGCTTTTTGAGCTTATTTGGATGCAAGGGTGACCGTTACCGGCGGTGCCTTGTCCGGGTCAGATGCGATATAGGCCGGGTTGAAACGTTCAGCCCAGGCCTCTGCCTCTTTCAGCCATTCAATATGCACATCTTCATATGGCAAATTATGTGTGCCCTTTGGCTGTTCGACATAGCGGAAATCGACGCCCTCTTTCTTGCCGGAACCCTTTAACCGCGACACGAGTGTGCGTGATTGTTCGATGGGGATACGCGCATCGCGCAATCCGGCGACGATCAAGATAGGCGACCATGGACCGTTGGTGTTGCGTGCCGACGAAATGCCGATGAGGTCATCTGCCGTCGCTTGGAAGTTTGCACCGAAATCACCAAATGAACGCGTATCATAGGCTTTCATCATCGGGAAGTCATAGACGCCTGCGCCTGCAATAGCGCATTTCCATTTATCCGGATCGCGCTGCGCACCACGCGCTGTCGCATATCCGCCATAGGACCAACCCATGATGCAGGCACGTTTCGGGTCAATCAGTCCGGATTGGCCAAACCATGTCAGAACGTCGTTCAAGTCGTCCTGCATGCGCAAGCCATAACCATTGGGCTTGCGACCCTCCTTGACGAATTCCTTACCATAGCCACCCGACCCACGATAATTTGGCTGAATGACGACATAGCCAAGCTCTGCCATCGCCTGATGCCATGGGAAAAAGCCAAATTCCTCTTGGTCACGAACACCGAAAGGACCGCCATGTGGCATGACAATGACCGGCAAATTCTTGCGGTGCGGCCGGTGACGTGGATAGGTCACCACTGCCTCGATTTCCATGCCGTCGGACGCCTTGTACCGAATGGAATCGGTTGGGTTCATCTGGAAATCCTTGAGCACAGGGTGCGCCCAGCCCAGCAGGTTCAGGTTACCGGTCTCTGTATCAAACAGATAATAGCCACCCGGCGCATCAACGTCGGCGATCAGCATAAGGATTTTGGTATCGCCGTCATTGCTCGCAATAATTTGCGCATTCCCCCGCCCGAAATCTTGGTCCATCAGCTTTTGGACTTCCGCCAAACGTGGATCGAACCAACGTGTACGTTCCCTCGTGCTCGTGTACGATACGCCGGCAAGCTGGTTGCGGTCCTTGTTGGCAATTGGTCCGCCAACATCATAGCCTTTGACGCCAAATATGGGTTCGCCGACAATCTGCATGGTCTTCAAGTTGACTTTGTAAACCTTGCGATACCCATCCTTGTTGCTCGTCGCTATGGCCATGTCCGGCTCATCTAAGAAGATATCGGGCGTGATCTGCGTGCCTGTGAACGTTGTGTCGGCTTCATTTGAAACGGTCTTCATTGTGCCACTGGCATCCGAACGATACATCAGGCGTTGCTTGCCGCTATCGTCATCACTGCCCACACCAGCGCGGATGACACCCTTGCCATCCACTAACCAGCGGCTGACTTCAACATTCGGCCGCATGACGGTCTTGAACTTGCCAGAGCGGACATCGACTTCGATGACTTCGGGATTTCCGCTATAGCTCATGTCTTTCAGGACATCGCGCGAGACCAATAATGTCTCCTTTTCATCATCGATGAACAGGATATTCGCGCCGCTTCCGCCGGCACCGTCCCACGCCAGCGGGCTGATTTTTTTGGTCTCGATGTCATAGGATACTAAGCGCGAAACGTCAGAGCGGCGACCTTGAAGGATTTCACGTGACGCGACGGTAAAAACAATCGTGCGGTTGCCTACAAAGCGCCAGGAACCAATGGTGCGATCCCCCGCCTCACGATATTCTTCTGCTTGTGCAAAGAAAACCGGTGCAGATCCCGGCTTGGTAACATCAATATAACCCAGGCTATCCACACCATCCTTGGTCATCATCACGGCGATTTTGGTGCCGTCCGGCGACAAGCGCGGAGAGCGCATAAACGGGCGTTTGCCGAATACAGCTGTATCAACCCGCCCGCGAGGGGCATTAACGACAATTGTCCGGGCATCGGTCGCCTGCATAGCAGCCGCAGTGGCTGGAGCAGAGCCATGTCCGGTTTCCGCAGCGGCAACGCTAAACGGAAGGGCGGCACTCGCGAGTAACGTCGTCAAAATCATTTTTTTCACAGTCTCTGCTCCCCAAAAATTGATTGCTACCATTATGGTTATAGGTTGGATAAAAAGAGACGCAAGCCGGACAAAATACCGTGTCGAAGTTTTTCGATGAATGGTGCCGACAACCACGAAAAACCCCGCCGAAATCGCTTCCGGCGGGGCTTTTTAAACCGTTAATGCGGTTATGTTTTACATGGCACCATGGGCCAATGCCGCCAACAGAAGCAAGGCCACGATGTTCGTGATCTTGATCATTGGGTTTACGGCTGGGCCAGCGGTATCCTTATATGGGTCACCAACGGTGTCGCCGGTAACGGCTGCCTTATGGGCCTCCGAACCTTTGCCGCCATGGTTGCCGTCTTCGATATATTTCTTGGCATTGTCCCATGCGCCGCCGCCCGAGGTCATCGAGATAGCAACGAACAGTCCGCCCACAATCACACCAAGCAGGAGCGCGCCGAGAGCTGCGAAGCCCTCTGCCTGACCTGCAACGGCCGTGATGATGAAATATACCGCAATTGGCGTCAGTACGGGCAGCAACGAAGGAATAATCATTTCCTTAATTGCGGCCTTGGTAACAAGGTCAACTGTACGGGCATAATTTGGCTTGGACTTGAAGGTCATGATGCCGGGGTCGTTCGCGAACTGGTCACGTACGTCCTTCACCACTTCACCCGCAGCACGGCCAACCGCCGTCATGCCCATCGCACCGAACAGGTACGGCAGAAGCGCGCCGAGCAAGAGCCCGACGATGACATAGGGGTTTTCAAGGCTGAAATTCACCTGAAGATCGGGGAAATATTCCCGAAGGTCGGCGGTGTAGCTTGCGAACAGCACAAGTGCTGCAAGACCAGCCGAACCAATGGCATAACCCTTGGTCACAGCCTTTGTGGTGTTGCCAACTGCGTCCAGTGCATCAGTCTTTTCACGCACCGATTCATCAAGGCCAGCCATTTCGGCAATACCACCGGCATTGTCGGTAACTGGACCGTACGCATCAAGCGCCACAACCATACCGGCCAATGCCAACATGGCCGTTGCGGCAAAGGCAATGCCGATAACGCCAGCAAGCTGATACGCGATGATGATACCTGCGCAGATCACAATCGTTGGCATCGCGGTGGATTCAAGGCTGATTGCCAGACCTTGAATAACGTTGGTGCCGTGACCCGTTTCGGATGCCTTCGCAATCGAACGGACCGGACGGTAATTGGTGCCGGTATAATATTCGGTGATCCAGATGATCAGGCCAGTGATAACCAAGCCCAGGAACGAGCAATAGAACAATGTCCGGCCAGTGAACCCGCCAACATCACTTTCCATGCCGCCAAGCGCATGGCTGATCGCAAACCAGATCGCAGGAACCGAAAGCACTGCTGTTACAAGGAAGCCCTTGTACATTGCGCCCATGATGTTCGTGCCGCCACCAAGACGGACGAAATAGGTTCCGATGATCGATGTGATAACGCACACGCCGCCAATCAACAGCGGCAAGCTCATGAGGTTCATGAACAATCCAGCGTCGGTTACGCCCTTCACGAGCAGCGCGATCAACACCATCGTTGCACCAACGGTGACGACATAGGTTTCGAACAAGTCAGCCGCCATACCAGCGCAATCGCCCACATTGTCGCCAACGTTATCGGCGATAACCGCAGGGTTGCGTGGATCGTCTTCGGGGATTCCAGCCTCAACTTTGCCAACAAGGTCAGCGCCGACGTCAGCGGCCTTGGTAAAGATACCGCCGCCTAAACGTGCGAAGATCGAAATCAGCGACGCGCCGAATGCCAATGCGACCAGCGCATCGATTACGGGGCGG
>CAZCXQ010000001.1:24739-40219 GCA_964502655.1 uncultured Sphingorhabdus sp. | reverse complement strand
AAATATCCGACATTGCGAGACTGTGTTATCGGCCGGTCGGAACCCAGCAGGCTGCGGGTTCCGGCATCCGGATCAATGATGCCAAGCAAAGTGCGCAACATGGTCGTCTTGCCAGCGCCATTCGGACCCAAAATGCCAAAAATGCTGCCCTCCGGAATGCTCAGGTCGACCCCATCGACGGCACGAAAGCCATCGAATTGCTTTACGAGTCCCTTTGCCTCTATTGCGTTCATATGAAATTGCCCCGGAGAGATGGTCGGTATTGAATAAGGTTGGTGCGTGAAGAGACACAACACAAATATAGTTAACGAGTTGCATGCTAAGGCGCAGAGTGAGGGCTTTGTCGCCTTTGGTATTGCGCCGGGTCACCTTGCGCCGCGCGCGGGGCTGCGGCTGCGCCAATGGATCGAGGAAGGTCGCCATGGCGACATGTTGTGGATGGAAAGCCGCGTCGATGAACGCGCCAATCCCGATATTTTATGGCCCGAAGTAAAATCAGTCATCATGCTGGGGATGAGTTACGCGCCGCCGCATGATCCAATGGCGCTTGCGGGCGATGACACAAAGGCCCGTATATCGGTCTATGCGCAAGGACGCGACTATCATGATGTCGTCAAAGGCGCGCTCAAGCGGCTCGCCAGTTGGCTGGCCCACTCGGCAGAGGTCGGCGTCAAAGTGTTCGTCGATACCGCGCCCGTTATGGAAAAGGCGCTGGCTGAGGTCGCGGGACTTGGCTGGCAAGGCAAGCACAGCAACATCGTCAGCAAGGAACATGGCAGCTGGCTGTTCCTTGCGGCGATTTATACGACGGCAGAGCTCGCTCCATCGGTTCCCGCGACCGACACATGCGGCTCGTGCCGGGCATGCCAAGACATCTGCCCAACCAATGCCTTTCCGGCGCCCTACCAAGTCGATGCCCGCCGATGCATTTCGTATCTCACCATTGAACATAAGGGACCCATAGACCGCGAACTGCGTCCATTGATGGGTAATCATATTTACGGCTGCGACGATTGTCTTGCCGTGTGCCCGTGGAACAAATTTGCCGAGACGGCTGCAGCACATAAGGCATTTTTGCCGCGTGAAGCGTTGGTCGCGCCGCGCATTGGCGACCTTTTGACTTTGGATGATGCGCAGTTTCGTGCGCTTTTTTCCGGCTCGCCCGTCAAGCGCATTGGCCGCGACCGCTTTGTGCGCAATGTGTTGATTGCGGCTGGCAATGGCCGTGACCTTGGCGTGCTACCCGTGGTCGAGATGCTTATGGATGACACGTCTCCGGTCGTCCGTGGTGCCGCGATCTGGGCGATGTCGCGGCTGTCGCCCGAGATATTTGCGCGTGAAAAGCAGGTGCGCTTTGCCGACGAACTGGACCCGTCGGTTCGTGCCGAATGGACGCTAAGTTAGGTCCTGACCCTAGTCAGCGGCGTTGCAAGGCATCAATGCAGGATGCGCGATCCACCGCAGCGCCATCGCTGCGTCGCGCGTCGACATAGGTAACGATTTCGGTCCGGCCCTTGCCGTCGGGATAGAGAAACACGTCAAGGACGCAGGCTTTTCCGACAAATTGCAGCTTGCGGCCATGAACCTCAACCACATCAAGCCGTGGTTCGCCAAAAAGGCGTTTCAACGTGGCGACATCCTTGCCCATGACCGCCTCTAAGCCTTTTGGTCCCGTGGCAGGGCGAACGGGAATGGGCGGCGCAGTGCGCTGTACGGATGCGGGGGGGCGGGTTTGCGCATATGCAAGAGGCGCAGATACAAAGCCTGCCAAAATCAAAACGATCGCGCATGCGGTGATGGTTTGTTTCATATGGCTCTGCTTGTCGAATGGACCATGTGCACAGCCATTGCCGTAGCCAGCACGGGCACCAGCAGGTTGAAAAACGGGATCAGCATGCCAACGGTACCGATGAAACCAAGCAAGAGGCGCGGCAGTTTCTGGATGCTGCCTTGCGATGCGCCATGGCGGGCAATCAGCATGTCTTCCAAATCCTTGCCCAAAAGGAGCGCGTTGAGGAGCATGAAGGCAATCGCCGTGCCAACGCCCGTCACCAGCAGAACGATATACAGCGGCAAGGCGATGAGGTTGTAGCCAACTACGCGCGCTATTGATCGCACCGCCATATGCACGCCAGCGGCTACGCCCGGACGTTTTCCGAACGCGGCTTTCTGGGGATAATATCGGTCTTCAACCGCATCGATAATATCGTCGGCAAAGATCCATGTGATTGCGACGGCAACCACCCGGAAAAGCAGAAACGCCGAAATCGGGATGATGGCCAGCGACAGGAAGGTCGACAGATATTCGCCGTTTTGAATGTTGAGCCACGCAAAAAGCCAGTCGAGCGCAAACCACATGCCGACGCCCAATAAAATGAAGCTGGCAAAGGTGCACAAAACCACTTTGATGAGCAGCATTGCCACGCGCCTGTCCGAAAGGCTTTGGAACGAAAGCAAGAGCGCTTGTATCATGCAGCTGTTCTAAAGCGCTTGCCCGAAATGTCCAACCCCAGTAGGGCGCGGCGAGCTTAATTATAGGAAAATTCATGACTGACAGCCGCTTCGACGTCCTCGCCATTGGCAACGCAATTGTTGATATCATTGCCAACACCGACGATGCGTTTATCGACAGCGAAGGCCTGACCAAAGGCAGCATGCAGCTGATTGATGAGGAACGTGCGCAAGCATTATATGCGCATATGGGGCCTGCGCGTGAAATCAGCGGTGGTTCTGCCGCAAATACCTTGGCCGGCCTTGCACAACTTGGACATAAAACAGCATTTATCGGGCAAGTGGCCAATGATCAGCTTGGCGAAGTGTTCGCACATGACATTCGTGCGGGCGGTATCCATTTCGATATTCCTGCACGTGATGGCGCACCTTCGACTGCACGTTGCTACATTCTCGTCACACCCGATGCGCAACGCACGATGAACACCTTTTTGGGCGCGTCGCAATATCTGCCTGCCACACTCATCGACAAGTCGCTGATCGAAAGCGCGGCGATATTATATCTGGAAGGCTATTTGTGGGACCCTGAGGAGCCACGTGCCGCGATGCGCACCGCCATTGATGTCGCGCGTGCCGCAGGTCGCAAGGTTGCGCTGACATTGTCCGACGCGTTCGTCATTTCGCGTCATGGACCAGACTTTTTGGCCGAAATGGAGGCCGGTCGCATCGACATATTGTTTGCGAATGAAGTCGAAATTTGCGCGCTCAACAACAGCGATGATTTTGAAGCATCGGTCGCGGCAATCGCGGCGAAGGTTCCGTTGTTGGTCTGCACGCGCGGCGAACATGGCGCAATTGCCATCGAAAATGGCGTGCGTACCGAAGTCGGCGCAGAACCTGTTGCCCAATTGGTCGACACGACGGGGGCAGGCGACTTGTTCGCATCCGGTGTGTTTGCAGGGATAGCGCAGGGCCGCCCGATGGCAGAATGCCTTGTCATGGGCGCAGTTTGCGCTGCCGAGATTATTTCGCATTATGGCGCGCGGCCAGAAGCGGACATCGCAGAGCTTGTTGCCAAGCGTTTGGCTTAGGGTCAGGACCTATTTAAATGCACCATCGCGGTTTGAAGCCATATTGTTCAGTGCAAGGCGGCAAGCGCCGGACTTAGTGGTTCTAAGTCCAAGCTTGCCAACGTAGCAATGGACAATATGGGTCAAATCCGAAGGACGCCAAAATGGCTTCGATCTCAAAGCAAAATGCCCTTGCAGGCAGAATAACTGCCTGCGGCGGACATTTTACTTCGATATCTTTGCCATTTTGACGCCGCGATGGTGCATTTAAATAGGTCCTGACCCTAATCCTTTTTCTTGCGGAACAGCACCCGGTCTTCCGGGCCAAAGCCCCAGCGCCAGATAATCCAGCCGTAAAGGCCAAGGATTGCAGGCACGCCAATCGCCAGTTCCACCCATTCCAGACGGGCAGGGACGCTGACGATCGCCATGCCGAGCAATGCGGCTGCAGCGACGGCAGTCAGCAATGCCCAACGCCACACGCGGATGGTCTGACCGAGCAAATGAGACAGCAATCGCGATTTGATGAGCGAGCCAATACCAAGCGATATCATCAGCCCGCAGGCAACGGCTGCTGCCTGACACAGGCCGACATATTCGGGCTTAACGGGAATATCATCGACCAGCATGATAAGGCCGACGCTCACCAAGGTTTGCACGGCCAACATACCGATTGAAATCAGCAGGTTCCGGTGACGTGCCATATATACCAAAGCGGATTCGCTGACGACCGCCGTGGCCGCCGCCACTTCCGCCGCCAGCAAAAAGGCAAGCGCCGCTGCTCCACCGACAAATTCGGGACCCATTAATCCCATGACCGCTTCACCGGGGATACCAAGCGCCAGCGCAATTCCGGCCTGCGCCGCGATAATCCAGAAACCGACCTGGCCGACCTGTTTGGCGATTTCGGCATAATTGCGGGTCTGTAAATTGCGCGTGATGACAGGACCCAATATCGGGTCAAAGCTGGTTTTAAGCTTCTGTGGAAGGCTCGCCACCTGTTGGGCGACATAATAGATACCGACCACTGCGGGCGATGCAAACAGGCCCAATATGGCAAGGTCCAGCCGCCGGCTGCCCCATTCTGCGGCATCTGCTGCGGCCAATGGCAGGTTGCGCTGGGCAATCACCAAAGAACGCTTCACACTTGGCCGCCATCCCCACGCAAAGCCATAGCTGCGCCACAAAGGCCACAGTGCAAACAACAATGCAGCTGCCAGCGAAGCGACGTACGAGAGGATCAACCCATCACGCGCGGAATAGAAATAGAGCGCGCCTGCCGCGATGCTGATTGTCCACGGTTCAACGATGGCGCGCGCCCGCACGGTCGATGCAATATCGAATTTATAGGCCAAGGCGGACAAGGCGATATCCGTTGCGACAATGGCAAAAATGGCGAGCGGTAGAAACCGGTCGAGCCCGTTAATGCCGCTGTTGGGAAACATCAGCTCGGGCAACATGATCAAAAATGCAGCGCCGACCGCTGATGCCGCCATCGCCGCGAAAATCGCATCCGCAATCATGTGGGTATGCGGGCGGTCATCCTTCGCAAGCAATTCGGCGAGCCCTCGGCGCAGACCAAGCGAAGCAAGCTGCGCGGCAAATTCGATAATTAGGATGGCATAGGCAAAGCGGCCAAGCGCTTCGGGACCATAAAGTCTGCCCGCGATAAACAAGAATGGGATACGGGCGGCCAACCGCAAAAGGAAGCCAAACACATTCGTCCGCCCGCCTTTTGCGAGTGCCTGAATGTCTTCTTCGTCGGTTCTGGCTGCAGTCAATGGATGGCCTTTTTTGGAACGCTAGCGGATTAGGTCCGCCGTTACCAGCTTTCGGACTTGAGCGGGCGTGCCAGCAATTCGGCCACGACGGCATCGACGGTCGCTGATCCCGAAAGCAATGCGCATACCGCGCTTACGATGGGCATTTCGACATCAAGCGCGGTTGCCGACTGTAACAGGACCGGTGCGGTATATGCGCCTTCGGCAACCGTCTTGCGGTCTGCCAGTAGGCTTTCGGATGATTGGCCTTGTCCAAGGCCGCGACCCAAGGAAAAATTCCGCGAATTTTCAGAGCTGCACGTCAGGACCAAGTCACCCAATCCCGATAGCCCGGCCAGAGTTTCGGCTTTTGCACCGCGCGCAAGGCCGTATCGCTGCATCTCGGCAAAACCGCGCGCAATCAACGCCGCACGCGCGTTGAGACCAAGGCCTGCGCCGTCGACGACACCGCATGCGATTGCGAGCACATTTTTGACAGCGCCGCCAATTTCCGCGCCGACAACATCATCAGACCAATAGGGACGGAAAGACGGTGTGGCGATGCGGCGCATCAATTCGGAACCCAGCGTCTGATCGGCGGTCGCGAGCGTGACCGCTGTGGGCTTTCCGGCAGCAACCTCATGCGCAAATGTGGGCCCGGATAGCACGGCTATCGGATTGCCCGGGCGCGTTGTCGCGGCGACATCGGACACCAGCATTTGGGTATCGGCCTCAATGCCTTTTGCGCACAGGATCAGCGGCGCCTGTGTATCCGGCAGCGCCGCCAGCGTGGCGCGCACATGCTGGGCCGGGGTCACGATGAGCAAATTTTCACACGCGATCATGCGCGTGAGATCAACTGTCGCCTCAATCTTTGGCGACAATGATGTGCCCGGCAAAAACAGGCTGTTTTCGTGCAGGTTGTTTATGCTTTGCACGGCCTCTTCTTCGCGGGCCCAGATGAGGACGCGATCATGGATTTGCGCCATGACGGCGGCCAGCGCGGTGCCCCATGCGCCGCCACCAATGATACCAACCGGATATTGCATCTGGTTCATGCTTTCACGCCCGCACCGCGTGCGGGTGCTGCGTTGGGATCCAGCGGCCAGCGCGGCTGCGCCACAAAATCAAGGCCATCGGTCAGGCCCATCGCAAATCTCTCCGCGCCAGCCCATGCGATCATCACGCCATTGTCGGTGCACAGCCACAATGGCGGCGCGACAAAACGCATGCCGCGGCTTGCGGCAAGCTGCTCGAGCATATTGCGAATGGGCACATTTGCCGCGACGCCGCCCGCGACAACCAATGCAGCCGGTGCATCAATACGATCAAGCGTATAGCGTATCCGGTCGTACAGGCAGTCGATAACCGCTTGCTGAAACGATGCGGCAATATCCTCGACTTTATACTGGCCCGTCTCATGCGCGCGCAGCACAGCGCTTTTCAGGCCAGCAAAGGAAAAATGCGGTTCATCAGCGCCTTTTAACGGGCGGGGTAGCGGCACATTTTTCGCGTTGCCCAACGCGGCTGCGCGCTCGACGGCTGGCCCACCGGGAAAGCCGAGGCCCAAAATCTTCGCCGTTTTGTCGAACGCTTCGCCCACCGCATCGTCTATGGTGGTCGCCAGCCGGTTATAGTCGCCGACGTTATTGACCCGCAGCAACTGACAATGGCCGCCTGACACCAACAGAAGCAGATAGGGAAATGCGAGATCAGCATCGACCAGCCGCGGCGAAAGCGCATGGCCTTCAAGATGGTTGACGGCGATCAGCGGCTTTCCAGACGCCATGGCAAGCGCCTTTGCCGTCACAAGTCCAACCATGACACCGCCAATAAGGCCGGGGCCAGCGGTTGCAGCAATGGCATCAATATCATTCAAACTCATGCCTGCGTCCGCGAGCGCGGTTTCCACCAAGGGGGTCATCAGCTCGGCATGCGCGCGGGCGGCGATTTCGGGGACGACGCCACCGAATGCGCGGTGATGATCTTCTTGGCCAGCCAAGGCATGGCTCAAAATCGTCCGGTCGGAACGCACAATTGCCGCTGCGGTTTCGTCGCAGCTGGATTCAAGACCAAGGATGATTGCCATTGCGCTTTCCCATAGGTGGACGTGGCGCTATGAACAAGTCGCATGACAATGATAACGTTTTCCTCCGACCGTCCGTTACGTATCGGAACACGCCGGTCTCCGCTCGCTTTGGCGCAGGCGGAGATGACCATGGCTGCCATCAAAGCGGCGCATAATCTGCCCGATGATGCCGTCGTGTTGGTCCCGATGCTCGCCACAGGCGACAAGATTCAGGACCGGCCGCTTGCCGAAATCGGTGGAAAGGCGCTGTGGACCAAGGAACTGGAACGCGCGCTGATCGATGACCAGATCGATATCGCGGTGCATTCGATGAAAGATGTCGAGACCGTGCGTGCAGACATTTTTGACATCGCCGCCATGCTGCCGCGTGCGGATGTACGCGACCGATTGATTGGTGCCGCGTCGCTGGATGATCTGAAGCATGGTGCGCGGGTCGGGACATCCAGCCCACGGCGCGCGGCGCAGCTGCAACGTGCCCGTCCTGATGTGCGGATCGTCCCCTTGCGCGGCAATGTCGCAACCCGTTTGGCGCAAATTGAAAATGGTGACGCGGACGCGACACTTTTGGCCGCCGCCGGGTTGGACCGGTTGGGCATGGCTCATGTCGGCGCGCCATTGCCGCTAAGCCAGTTTTTGCCGGCGGCATCGCAGGGTGCTGTGGGCATTGACCGGTTGACCAGTCGCAGCGAGCTCGTCCCGTTTTTGGCGGCAATCAACGATGTGGAAACCTTTGTCGCCGTTAATGCGGAGCGCGCCTTGCTTGAAGCATTGGGCGGCAATTGCCACTCCCCCATTGCCGCATTGGCGCAGGTCGAACGCTCCCAGATACGCTTAAAAGGCGAAGTTTTCACCGCGGATGGCCGGGAAATGCACGCGGGCGAAATCGTCTATGAAGCTTCAGGCGATGGCGCGGCACAATTGGCAGATCAATTGCTGGCAAAGGCCAGCGATGAACTGCGGAGCATGTTCGCTTCGTGAAGGTGCTGATTATCCGGCCGCAACCAGGGGCAGACGCCACCGCCCGCCGGTTTAAGGGTGCAGGATATGCGCCAGTGCTTATGCCAATGTTCGCCATTGAGCATCTGCCACCGCCATCGGCATCGGTTGGCGGATATGACGCGATTTTGTTGACCAGCGGCAATGCTGCGCGCGCCGCATGCAGATTTTTGGAAAGCGCGCGCGACACCCCGATCTATGCTGTCGGTAGTGCGACCGCCAGCGCGCTTGCCCATTTGGCTTTGCCGGTTGCTGTGACCGGATCAAGCGGCGTGGAAGCACTAGTTGGCGTTGCTGCCGCAGACGGCCATAAAAAGCTCTTATGGCTTGCTGGTGAAGACCATAGTGCTGTTCCGCAGATTGCTGGCGTCCACATTGACATCGCGATCGTATACCGAAGCGCGGTGCTGGAAACACCGGCCGACTTCGCCACGCAGGTTGCAGTATGCGATGCGGTTATCCTGCACTCGTCCCGCGCGGCGGCGCACTTTGCCGGTCTGTGCGATGCGGGCGGCCTATCGCGGAGCAAAATCACGCTCGCGACCTTTTCGAACGCTATCGCAGATAGCGCTGGCGACGGCTGGGCACAGATAATTGTCGCGCCCTCACCAAATGACGCTGCGTTAATGGACGCAATAAGGCAGCATTTTACAAGGATAGATTGCGCCGAGATGCCGAATGCCGCTATTGAAGGAGCATCATGACCGATTTTCAAACAGCGACCGCGACATCACGCCGTGGATTCACATTCAAGCACATCATGCTGCTTATTTTATGTGCCTTCGTCGGCGGCGCGATTGTCGCTTATGTGATCGCCGACACATATGGTTTCCTGACACCATCTGATGCCCCCGTGGCGGTTGAGTCATCGACTGGGCCAGTGGGCAATGTCGTCGCCACAGACCCTGCTGTTATTGCACAGCCGGTTACCGACCAAATGGTTCCAAATTTTCCATCGCCCAATATGCTCTCGCCCGAAGTCGCGCGCGCGGATGGGCTGTTGCTCATTTATGCGGTGGGCCGCACGATTGATAAGGGTGCGCCGCTGGGCAATCTTGCCGAACAGTTGCGCCTGCGTTTTGGCGCGACCCAGCCGCAATCTGTCGCCGCGATATTATCTGCAGGGCAAGCGCCGGTCACGATTGATGCGCTGAAAACCGAATTGCGCGGACTTGCACCGGTGCTTTTGACGGGCAATCGCGACGACAGCACATGGGCGACCGTGAAGCGAGAATTGTCGGAACTGTTCGTGCTGCGCAAAGAAAACGGACCATCGCTCGCGCCGAATGAACGGCTGATCCGCGCCGAAGCGCTGGTCGATGCAGGGAAGCTTGATCTTGCTGTGACGGAAGTTGCGGCTTTGCCCGGCGCATCCATCGCGCAATCATGGATGGTTCGGGCCAAACGGTTCAGCGATGCGCGCAAAGCGCTCGACCGGCTGGAACAGGTCGCCATCCTTCAACCTGTAGCGGTTCCCGTCATCGTTGCGCCTTCGGTTGAGGCCGCACCGTCGAACGTGCCCGTTCCAACCCCCTGAGTTACCCGTTTGAACCTGATGGCGGATGAAGCAGCTTAACTGCCTTTCCGGCGTATCGGGACCGGAATGTTGCAAATATCTGCGCCACCAGCAGGGATGTTGAAAAAGGCATCCCGACGATTGGCGCGCGCGTCGGCATAGGCTGCAAAGCTGTCGCTATCGGTTGACAGATATTCGAACGCAGGCACGTCCTTTGCTTCGTTCCCAAGCCGCACCGACAGGATTGGTACGCGATCTTCTTCCTTCTCATAGAAACCAAGCGCGCCGGTACCACGCGGTAGGCTGGACATATGTTCAATGCCGTCAATCACGCGGCCCACAAGCGCGATGTTGCGGTCCAAGTGCCGCGGCGCGTGACCGATCACCGTATAGAGTTCAGCGCCCGTGCCCGTGTCGGGTGACAGATTGCGGCCAACACCGACCATGCCGTAGCAATGGGTTGGCCAGTTGCGTTCGCTATCGGGTGTGCCGACGCCAGCAACGGGAAAACCTTCATGAAAACTGGTCCACCGAAAGATGTTATTTGGCGGAACAAAAATTCGATCGAGCGACCGTGAACGCTTAAGTGTCTGTGGGAACACATAGTCCGCTTCCGACACCACCGCCAACCCTTCCGGCAACGCCTTTTTCTCGGTCGCATCGCCCCATTGTACGACATAATTGTCCTGCACGCGGTTGATGCTGGTGCCGTCCCACCACTTGGCGGCGGCAAGTTTGCGGATATTGCTGACCCAACCCTGGCTGAACGACGCAGGCATCAATTGAATGACCACGCGGCGCGGCTTGCCTTTCGAATCGGGGGCGAGGTCCATCACCAATATATCCGACGGGGCAATGGCAACCCAGTCGTCCGCCTTCGCGGCCGCGACAATCTCCGACGGCGCGAGGTAGCTTTTGGCCTCCTGTGCAGAAACGGGAAGAGCGACGCAGATCGCGGCGCTGGCGAACAGGGGCAGATATCTTTTCATCAATAGGGTTATGGCAAATCACTGTGCCTTGCGAAAGCGGAAAGGAGCGGCTAGGGGCGTGCGTCCCTTAGGGAAATGCGGAGACGTGGCCGAGTGGTCGAAGGCGCACGCCTGGAAAGTGTGTATAGGGGTGACTCTATCGTGGGTTCGAATCCCACCGTCTCCGCCACACATCATACAATTACAGATTTCATTTGGCGTATAATGACAAGCGCCACCCTTTATGCTACCTAGAATTGCGCGATTTCAGCGCGCATCGCAGTTGTTCCACTCGTCGAGTTGCTTCGCGCTGTAAGGCCAAAATACTGTCGACAGGGCGTATTTTCGTCTTAACAAAACACCAGTTTAATGACCCGCTTGATGAGGTCGTTCCAACTGTCTTGATCAATATGATCGATCGATATGTCGTCAATGACGCGGCCCAAGGTATATGCTTGGATAAATAGAGCGGCCGTATTCGGGTTGAAAGCCTTGTTCATCCAGCCCCTTTCTTGGGCTGCTGCGAATAATTCTGTCAGGGCGTCAGTCAGTCGCTTCTGTTCCGCACCCAGCCTTTGGAGCAGGCGATCATTTTCTTCGGCAAAGCCAATCAACCGTGCCCGGACAAACCGACTGCGCTTGTTTTCGGGCGCTTGCGTTATATCCGTGATGGCGCACAGCCTGTCGTACATCTGGTCGGCAGATTGGCTCGCCGACATCAAATTTGATAGTGACTCAATGTTTGCGTCAACTTGCGTCGAAAATTTACGAACCAGTGCCAGTTCCAAAAGATCGGAAACGTCGACGAAATGATGGTATAGCGATCCCCGCGAAACGCCCGAATGCTCGAGCAGCATTTCGCCAGTGATATCCTCGGGAAAATGCGTTTCCAGCAGTGTGAGGGCGGTCTTCAGCAGCTTCTCTTTCGTCGGCTGTTCTGTGGGCGCCCGCCTTTGCACCGCGCCGCGTATTTTCCTTTGTGTTGCGGACATCGCATGCGGTTCCTTGTGCGCAGAATAGGCGATTACACATAGGGTCCGCGTAGAACCGCGTCAACATTGCGCGCCGGGGTGTCTGCCCACAAAAGACACAATTGTTGTCAATTGCTCAACTAGACTATCTGACTAGTTTTTCAATATCCGCCCAAGATTAATAGAAAATGAAAGCATGCCGATTCGCAAATGCGGTCGTGTTTTACATGCTTCCTAAGTGATGGGAATTTCCGTGAATATTTTTGGTCGTGTGCATGCTGCAATGTTGGCTTGTCTGTTTGTGTGTATGGCAGCTTTGCTTCCGCTGTCAGCCGCGAATGCGCAGATAACAGGCATGTCGCCATCATCCGGCCCGCAAGGTACAACGGTGACCGTCACGGGAACGGGTTTCACCGCGGATTTTGACCCAGGAACGATCCGTGCTGATTTCAAGCTGAGTGGAACTGTGAGAGCCACCACGCAGGCGACTGTGGTCAACGATTCAACGATCAGATTTTTGGTTCCGGCAGGGTTGCAGGTCGGCACGACTTACGATGTCGATATTGACGATGTTCAAAGTTCTCCGGTGGCAGCGGGAACGTTCCGTCTTACGCCAACAATCACCCTCTCCCCATCCGCAATGTCAGGCCTCGCCACACCTCTTATAGGTCGCTCTTATTCTGAGGTCATTTCGGCAAGCGGCGGGACCGGGCCATATACTTTTGCCATAACGTCGGGGGCGCTTCCGGCGGGGCTTACTTTAGCGTCCGATGGGACGATTTCCGGCACAGTCTCAAACTCATTAAGCCCCGGTAGTAACGCCAACGTGACCATCACTGCGACCGACGCTAATGGTGCAACTGGCTCGGAAGCCTATTCTATTTTTATCGGTGCACCCAGCGCGCCGAGCCTGACCAGCATTTCTGTTCGTGAAGGACCAGTTGCCGGCGGCGCTGTCGTTGTGCTTACTGGAACCGACTTCCTTGGTGCGACCGGTGTTAATTTTGGCAGCTACGCAGCCAACAACTTCACCGTTAATAGCAATACCCAGATCACGGTGACCACGCCAGCCGCCGCTGCGTCAGGATTTGTCCAAGTGGTGGTGACCACCCCATGGGGTAGCAGCGAATCAACCGGGCAATCCCGGATTTACGTCTATTTGGGACTGCCTACGGTCACCAGTGTAACGCCAGCAACTGGTTCAACCTTGGGGGGCACATCTGTTGTCCTGCGGGGTGACAATTTGTTTGGTTCGTCGATATCGGCAACCGTTGGCGGCGTGGCGGCGACGAACATTATTCCTGGAAGTGGTCCAACAGCAGGCGAGCTTAGAATAACGACGCCCGCCAACGTCCCGGGAACAGCAAATATTGTTGTCACAACACCCGGCGGTGTTACTCCGACCAGCCCAGCAAACGAATTTACATATATTCCACCGCCACCCCAATTCAACTCACTTTCCGTATATTCGGGGCCTGTCGCGGGCGGCACGGTTGTAACGATTACGGGGATGTTTTTGACCGGCCCAACACAAGTGACCTTTGGTGGTGTTTCCGCAACATCTATCATTGTGGTCAACGACACGACGATCACGGCAACAACGCCTGCTGGCACTACGGGCCAGGTAGATATGGTCGTGACAACGCTTGGTGGCTCATTTACGCAAACGGGCATTTTTGAATATATCGGGCCGCCCGTGATCACCAGCATCAGTCCGAATACGGGTGGTACGTCAGGAAACACATATGTTTCAATAAACGGCACCGGATTTCAGAATGTTACATCGGTAACCTTTGGTGGCGTTCCGGCACTGAGTTACAACGTATTTGTTACGCGCATCGAAGCAATTTCGCCACCAGGCGCTTCGGGTACCGTCGATGTTGTTGTGACAACGCCGGCTGGTTCCAGCGCGACGGGCAGCGCAACCCGGTTCACCTATGCGAATCCGCCGCCCCAGATATTTACTGTTGGTCCGGGCACAGGCTCGACAGCTGGCGGCACCCGCGTTTCGATGAATGGTCAAAACTTAACCGGTGTTACATCGGTTACCTTTGGCGGGGTTCCTGCTCTACATTTCACTGTCAGTAGCCCTACCAATATTGTCGCTTATGCACCCGCCGGATCTTTGGGTACGGTTAGCGTCGTTGTCACCTCGCCAAGCGGCACGGCCACAGCGCTTAACGCATATACATATGTTGACCCAGCGACCGTGACGATTACCGGGCTAACCTCAGGCCAGGGGCCACTCGCCGGTGGCAGTGAAGTAGGGATTGTGGGCACAAACTTTACGGGAGCAACGGCAGTGACCTTTGGGGGAACTGCGGTAACGTCGTTTACTGTGGTGAGCGCAACCCGTATTCTCGCGGTCGTCCCGACGGCGAGCTCGACAGGGCCGGTATCCGTCGTCGTGACGACACCTGGTGGTACCGCCACGCGGGCAGGGGCATATAACTATGTCACATTACCTTCTGCGCCAACCATTTCCTCGGTCACCCCGTCGAATATTTCAGTTGATGGCGGAAGCGTCACGGTTTTTGGCACCAACTTTATTGGTGTAACTTCCGTTACTTTTAATGGCGTGCCTGGCACCTCCATGACTGACCAGGGCGGCACTGTGCTCTCCATTATTGCCCCCGCGGGAACGGTAGGGCCTGTTGACGTTGCGGTAACGACCGCAGCGGGAACTGCCACGCGCGTCAACGCGGCGACATATATAGCAGACCGGCTCCCCGCAATCTCGGCCGTTTCGCCTGCCTCGGGGCCGAATAGCGGCGGTACCACTGTAACAATTACCGGGACAAACTTTAGCAGTGCGACTGCGGTGCGATTTGGGAACGTGAACGGAACGTCGTTGTCGATCGTTAGCCCAACGCAAATTACTGTGGTTACGCCAGTACTCGCCGATATTGGTACCCAAGGCGTAACGATTACTTCGCCCGCTGGATCATCAATATCGAATGCAAATAGCAGATTTGTTTTCACCTCTCCTTCAATTGCCGCACCAACCATAAGTTCAGTTTCGCCAAATAGTGGCGCAATCGCAGGTGGTACGAGCGTCACCATCACTGGTACCAATTTCAGTGGTGCAGCGTCGGTACGTTTCGGCACGGTGGCAGCGACGTCATTTATCGTGAACAGCGCCACCCAAATTACGGCCGTCGCTCCGGCAGGGTCGGCAGGTGCGGTTGATATCTCCGTGACGGCATTGGGCGGCACGGTCACGTCCAATGGTGCATTTACGTATAGCGCACCACAGCAGCAACCAGCGAGCCAAAGCATCTCATTTACATCTACAGCGCCAAGCGGTGCAGTCGTTGGCGGTGCCACTTATACACCTACGGCGACGGCAACATCCGGCCTATCTGTGGTATTTTCGGTTGACCCCTCCAGCTCCGCGACCTGTTCTATCGCAGGCGGTGTCGTTAGCTTCACTGGCGCAGGCACCTGCCGTATCAACGCCGACCAAGCGGGCAATTCAAACTTTGCTGCCGCTACGCAAGTGCAGCAGAGCTTCTCTGTTTCGCCTGCTGCACCCACGATTACAGCGGTCACACCAAACAGCGGCACGGCTGCTGGCGGTACGAGCGTTGTTATCACGGGAACGGACCTGACGGGTGCTACCGTGAACTTTGGTTCAACAGCAGCAACGTCGGTTGTCG
>CAZCXQ010000001.1:0-24639 GCA_964502655.1 uncultured Sphingorhabdus sp. | reverse complement strand
CATTGAGCGGTGCATTTACCTATGTCGCTGCACAGCAACAGCCTGCTGCACCGACGATCACCAGCATAGCGCCATCGTCTGGCACGACCGCTGGCGGTACGAGTGTTGTTATCACGGGAACAGACCTGACGGGTGCTACCGTGAACTTTGGTTCAACAGCAGCAACGTCGGTTGTCGTAAACAGCGCAACGCAAGTTACCGCGGTATCGCCTGCCGGTTCGGCGGGAGCCGTTGACGTTTCGGTGACCACTTCGGCAGGTACTGCAACATTGAGCGGTGCATTTACCTATGTCGCTGCACAGCAACAGCCTGCTGCACCGACAACGGCAAACCTCTCGGGCGTTGCTGTGGCATATAACACAGCAACCGCTATTGACTTGACTAGCTCGATCACGGGTTCGGCGACGGGCATTGCAGTGGCAACAGCCCCTGCGCATGGCACGACCAGTATTGCTGGCAACGTCGTCACCTACACGCCAACAGCGGGCTATTATGGTGCAGACAGCTTTACGTTTACCGCAACAGGTCCGGGCGGCACATCTGCACCTGCGACTGTGTCGTTGACCATTGCGACCCCGGCGGTACCCGTCGTTGCGGCCCGTTCGGGCGTGGCGGTAGCGTTCAACAGCCAAGGCACTGCGGTTGACCTTTCAAGCTCAGTATCCGGCATTGCATCGAGCATTGCAGTGGCAACGGCCCCTGCACATGGCACGGCCAGCGTTGCAGGTCTCGTCATCACCTACACGCCAACAGCGGGCTATTATGGTGCAGACAGCTTTACGTTTACCGCAACAGGTCCAGGCGGCACATCCGCACCTGCGACCGTGTCGTTGACCGTTGCGACCCCGGCGGCACCTGTCGTTGCTGTCCGTTCGGGCGTGGCTGTTACCTATAATAGCACTGGCACGGCGGTTGATCTCTCAGGCTCGGTCTCGGGTGTTGCGTCGAGCATTGCAGTGACAACGGCCCCTGCACATGGCACGGCCAGCGTTGCTGGCAACGTCGTCACCTACACGCCAACAGCGGGCTATTATGGTGCAGACAGCTTCGCCTATACAGCAACCGGTCCGGGCGGCACATCTGCACCTGCGACTGTGTCGTTGACCGTTGCGAACCCGGCAGCTCCTGTCGTTGCGGCCCGCTCGGGCGTGGCGGTAGCGTTCAACAGCCAAGGCACCCCGATTGATCTTTCGAGTTCAGTGTCGGGTGTTGCATCGAGCATCTCGATTGTTACCCCACCTGCACGCGGAACCACGCGGATCGCTGGCAACGTTGTGACCTACACACCTAATGCAGATACATTTGGTGCAGACAGCTTCGCCTATACAGCAACAGGTCCAGGCGGCACATCTGCACCTGCAACCGTGTCGTTGACCGTGGCTGGCTCTGCCCCGCGCGTACAACCGCAAAGCGGCAGCACCAGCGATGGCCAGATGGTCAGCATCGAGTTGACCCGTGGCGCAGCCATTGGTCCGTTCACAGCAGCACAGGTCGTCAGCGTCAGCCCTGCGAATGCAGCGACGACCAGCATCACGTCAACGGGCGATGGTGCGGCCCGTCGTTACTTTGTTGAAGCTACACCTGCCGCTCGTTTTGGTGGAACGATCACCATCAACTACACGCTGACCAACGCCTTTGGTGTTTCACCAGCGGGTGTGGTGACGTTGACTGTTGCTGCACGACCTGATCCGTCCAACGATCCTAAGGTCCGTGCTTTGACCGATGCGCAGGTGCAAGCCACACGCCAGTTCGGCCGCAGCCAGATCGTGAACTTCATGCGCCGCAACGAACAATTGCACAGCGGCCGTGCGCGGTTGTCGCAGAATATCAGCGTTAACATCATCGATCCGACCCGCGAACGTCGTCCCGAAGACAGCATGGCCGTTGCGGCCATGCCAAAGCGTGATAGCGATAAGCCGGACGTAACCGAGTCCCACTACGCAGCACCTGCGGCACCGGACGAGAAGCCAGCGGGCGTACTTGGTGCAATGTCGATGTGGGTCAGCGGTGCGATCGATATCGCAACGCGCGATGCCAGCAGCTTTGCACCAAAGCTGTCGGCTACCACGCAAGGCATTAGCGGCGGCGTAGACTTCCAGATCAGCAAGCGCACCGCGATTGGCTTTGGCGCAGGCTATGGCAATGTCAGCTCTCATATCAATGCTAAGGCAGCCGAGCTTGATGCCACCAGCAATCTGGTCGCGGTCTATGGCAGCACCAAGCTGTTTGAGAACGGTTTTGTCGATGCGGTTGTTGGACGCGGGTTCCTGGACTACAAGACGCGCCGGCGTATTGATGGCACGGAACTGACCGCGCTTGGCAGCCGGACCGGCACCATGAACCTGGCCGCCATCTCGTTCGGCTTCAACAAGCAGGTCGAAGATCTCGACTGGTCTTTCTACAGCAAGCTTGAATATATGGATGCAAAGCTTGCCGCCTATACCGAGACGAGCGGTGGATCACGCAATAACCTGCACCTGTCTGCACTGGACGACACATCGTACAGCGCAGGACTAGGGTTCCGTCTGCAAAAGGCTTTTGCCACGGGCATCGGCATAGTCACACCGCGCTTGCGCAGTGAGTTTGGCCGTGAATTTGGCAAGGCTAATGTGCAGTATGTCGACTATGCCGACATCGCTGGCAGCACATCACGCGGCATACAGGGACGCCTCAATGAACAGAATTTCTATCAGACCTCGATCGGCACGATGATCGACCTGAAGAGCGACTGGTCATTCGATCTGGAATATGCGCTAACGTACAACAGCGCGACATTGACCTCAGGAATCAAAGTGCAGTTGTCACGGCCATTCTAAAGCGCCGCATTCCAGATAACTTTATCCCGGCCCTGTATTGCAAAGACCCCGGCTCACGAGCTGAGGTCAATGCGGTGCAGGGCCGGGTTGATTTTAGGATATGTGTAAGTGTGAAGCGGACTCTGCCTCCGCTACAGATTGATTCATGTGCATCAGATACGGTGGACCAAGGATATAGCGCGCCTGCTGGATGCTATTTGTACGACCCGTTGTCTGAATAGTAATTGACTATAAAATAACACATAACATCAATTCTAATGCGAATGTGACGCATAATTCACAATTGTAAGTTTGCATTACTCTATTTTGTTCTGCCATGCCGCTGCACAGCGGGATTGGGTATAATAGCCAAGCAGCATCATGACCTTCCTGCATGACAAAGTTACAGTGCATTCAGCGGGGGACATATGCCATTGCGTTTCTTACAGCGGCCTTTCAGCCTTGTGATTTTAATGGCACTGGCCAGTTCAGGCTGTGCGCCTGTGCACATGCAGGGCGCGATGAAGAACATTGGCCGAAGCGCCGAAGCTGACAGCTTCGCTTCCGTCCGCAACAGCCCGCTGTCAGCCGCCGCCCATTATTCCACCGCCATGGGCTTCTTAAATGGACCATCCGTCACACGTGGCGACCTTGAAATGGCGTTGAGCGGTTTTCAAACCGCTGCCCGATTGGCGCCGGATCTTTGGGAGCCGCTCGCGGGGGCCGCATTAACTTCATACCAGCTTGGCAATGTCCGCGAGGCCATGAACCAGATGGCGCAAGCGATTGAACGTCGCGGCGAAGCTGGGCCAATGGCTGTGCCCATGGCATTGCTGGCATATCGTGCGGGTGAACCGGAATTCGCCCGGGCGGCTTTGGAGCGCGCAGACCGAACCGGCGACGTGGATAGGATTGGGTTAAACTTTCTGGATGCTGCGTTTGCAGGTACCGGCTGGCGCCCTGCGTCAACGCCTCCCTCATCGTCCAGCGCACTTATTATTCAGCAGGCTGACGCCGGCACCGGCAGTCCAGCAGTCACCGCTGCGGGTGGCGAGGGACCAGGCGTAGTCATCGAAGCCTATCTGATCCGAGAAACCCGCGGCTCATCGGGAAATCGCGGACTGAATCTGCTCGATGGTCTCTCTGTGCAGTTCGGCGGAACGTTACTCAATTACAGTTACGATTTGGCAGCGGACAGCACAGACACGAAGTCAGGCAACCTCACGATCACCGCACCGGCCATCAATTATTCGCTTAATCTGGCTTCGAACAGCCAATCGCACGTTACGCTTGAAGCAAGCCCGGTTGTTCTTGCCCGCGAAGGTAAGAAGTCCAAATTTGGCGAAGGCGGATCGGTGCTAATCGTTCCGCTCGCTGACGAAAGCCAGCCAATCGAGCGCGATGTGGGTGTAACGCTTGAAGTAACTCCGCAGCGCATTGGTTCAACCGACGTCGATCTCGACGTCGTTTTGGAAATGTCGAACATTACCGGACAATCATCGGTGAATGTCGGGCGTGGTGCAAGCATCCTCGAAACGGACAAAACCCATGTCGAGGTGTCGGTCAAACTGCCTTATGGCAAGGCGATCGTCGTCGGATCGGGAGACTCGCTGAATCGGCGGAGCACGAATAGCCGCTCCATAACGCCGGTTGCGATACCGGGGCTGTCGCGGCGGGGCCTGTCAGTCGATCGCCGTGAGGTGCTCGTCGTGCTTACAGCGCGTGCACCCAATAGCGATAACCGGGCGTCGCGCAGCGCTTCGGAGTGGGGTCAAATATTGTTCGGCGCGACTTTGTCTCCGTCCAAGCAATATGGACGACGCCCCTCCGAAACACCAGCGCCGTCGTTCCAAATGCTATTACCGTCCAAGTTAAATTGATGCGCGATTGTAATATCACCCGTTCGCGGCGCACACAGACAATATACGGACCAAAAAAGTGAATTAATGAGAATTTATCAGGGAAAATATTATGAAAAATAGAAAATTATTTAAAGCTCTTATTGGTTCGTTACTTATCGGAGCTCCTGTAACGGCGTTTGCGCAGGATATTGAGGCGAACGCCAGTGCGTATGCCGATTATGAGGCCAGTGTCGACGACATGAATGCGTCTTATCAAGGCTATTTCGGGGTGACCAGTGCGACCGGTAGCGACGATGTGGTTTACAATATGTCATTCAACAATGGTGGCAATCTCTACCAAGACAATGTGAACGTAGTTCCTAATCCAGTGAACTTCACCGGCAAGACTGCGGCGCAGAAAATCGGCTACGCAAGCGATTTATGTGCCTCACAGGTCGCGTATAATACGCTTAAGGCAAAAGGCGTTGCTTTGTCTGACGAACAGGAAGCCCGTTATGAGCGTGTTCGGGACAAATTCTGTCTGTTGGTCAGCCGGGCCGCCAAGCTCCAGCAGCGAATTGAAAAGTTCAATGAAATTAAAGACAATGGAATAACCTTATTTCAACGCTACGCCCGGGCGACGCCAAGCTATGACGGGCATGACCGTACCATTCAAATGGGACTGCAGTTGCAATTTTACCCGTTCATCTCGGGTGTTTGCGGTTCACCAGACGGTGACCAGACAACGACGATCACGACAGAGCTAGATTATTGTAAAAAGAACATGAAGTCCGTTGCCTCCGGACTTAGCTCAAAGGGCCTCGACAAAAACAAGCTTGAAGAGCGCTTTGTCTATGCGTCATGGTTGCAATGGTCGGATGATGGTCGCCAACCGCTCAACGTCGTCAAGCGGCTGCGTGAGATGAAGGGTTCAGATACCGGATCGTGCGGAAAAATAATCCCCATCAAAATCATTTATGGCGGGCATGTGACCGCGACACTGTATCTTGGTGTTGACAGCATTGATGGCGATACGATCAAGCTGAAAGCCTGTGCAGTTTTCCATTATAGCGGCGACGACAAGACGGTTGGCTTGGGGACAATTTCGTTCACCGCGCCCTTTGGTTATCTTGGCCAGTTGGAAGCCATGCGGGACAAGGCCAAGGATAATGTGTCCGCGAAGGTTGAAAGCAAGATTGATGCCCGCGTGAGCGATCTTCTGGGCGACAAAAGCAAAATGCAGAGCATGCTCTACACCATCGATAAAATGAAGACATTGATGGAAACGATTAAGCAGCAAGCTGCATAATCGGATTGCCGCTGCACGCATTTGACGCCGCCATTGCACAGATTGTGCCTTGGCGGCGTCAACTGCCTCCCCAATCCTAAAAGTGCGGTCTTATTTCGCCCGCGCGGCGATCCATTCATCGACCCGGCGTTCAAGGATGGACAAAGGTTGCGAACCCGACGCGATCAAAAGGTCGTGGAAACCCTTAATATCGAATTTTGCGCCAAGCGCAGCCTCGGCCTTTTTGCGCTCCGCCATGATCTTCAGCATGCCGATTTTGTAGCCAGTGGCTTGCCCGGGCAGCGTGATATAGCGGCGTACTTCGGAACGTGACCGTTCAATCGGCTGCCGTCCCGTCGTGTTCATATAGGTCACGGCTTGGTCTTCGGTCCAACCCAGCGCGTGGATGCCCGTGTCGGTGACGAGACGCGCTGCACGGAACAGCTCTGCATCGAGCCGCATGAAATCCGCCGCAATGTCGGGAAACGCATTCATTTCCTTGCACAATGCTTCGGCATACAGCCCCCAGCCTTCGCCGAACGCGACATAGCCCGTGACCGAACGGAATTTGGGCCCGCCTTGCTGCCGCACCTGAATGTCGCCCTGGGTGTTGTGGCCGGGAACCGCCTCATGACACATCAGCGTGTACAGCGCCGCTGGATCGGGGGTCGTACCCACAAGATGCACATAGGTGCGGGCGGGGCGCTTGCCATCGGGGCTTGGCGCGGACGCGTGTGCGGCACCGCCGGCGACTTCGCTGAACGCAGGTTCGCGCACCACTTCAATGCCGAAAGCTGGCGTCATGCCGAAATAGGCCGGCAGCAGCGCGCGCGTTTTGGCGACAAAGGCATTTGCGGTGGCGAGATATTCGACACGCGCGGCGTCGTCAAAAGGCTTTGGCGGATATAGCCTGGCGCGTTCGGCATAAAAAGCGCTGCGGTCCTTGAACCCTGCCTTTTGTGCGAGGGCGTCTTGTTCCGCTTCAATGCGCGCAACTTCCTGAAGACCAATTTTGTGAATTTGGTCTGCGGTATAGTCGGTGGTCGTATTGAGCTTCAGTTCGTTTGCGTAATAGTCCGCACCGCCGGGAAGCGAGATGGCACCAACGCGGCCGCTTGGCGCAGCTGGCAAGCTTGCCTTGCCCCATGCAATCACCCGGCCATAAGCAGGCTTCAGATCAAGAATGGCTGCGCGCGCTTCGGCGAGCATGGCATCTGCATCGCCGCGCGAGATTTTGCCCGCGGTTACCAATGCTTCGGTCTTGGCCTGAACATCTGCCCAAAGCGCCGAGTCGGGCCCGGCCGTGAATGGCGCGCCGCTGGTGAGCTTCTCGCTGCCGGAAATGACGGACTCGACCTGAAATTTGGGCGCGCGAATGCCAGCGCGTTCGCTCGCTTGCGTGCGCTCAATCGCCATGTCCAGCACCGCAGACATGCCGCGCAACCGGGCGATATAATTTTTGAGGTCCGTGACATCGGCGACCTCATGGGTGTTGACCAAAAAGTCCGCCAGCTGGCTGTGCACCGAATATAGACGCGAGTAGAAAGGCGGGCGGTACATCCGGTTTGCTTCGCTCATGACAGCGCGCTCGGCTTCCAATGCCCAGATGTCGAAATTCACCTGTGCTTCGGGCGAAAGGTTGGCGCGGTTGAATGCGGCTTTCATGCGAGCGACGCTTGCCTGACGCCATTTGACCTGTTCTGCTGCCGCTTTGTCGCTGATATCATTCCAGCGGTCACCGCCGTCCTTGAGACCAAGGCGCGTTGCCACTTGCGGCTGTTGCTTCAGATATTCGCTGAATTCCGCATCCAAAAATGCGTTTAAGCGCGCATCTTCGCTGGCCATGCCGACGGACGTGGCCGGGGCTTGGGCGTATATAGTGGTGGCTGGCAAAATCAGGTTGGCACAGACGGCCGCGACGCCCATTTTCAAAATACTTTTCATAAACTCTCCATCTATTTGGCTTGGACCGTATGCCTGTGCGCCGATCATGTGAAGCGATTTTAATGGCACGAACCAATGCCAGCGGTTAGTCGGCGCAGATGGATTCACGTAACTGGCAGTTCTGGGTTGATCGCGGCGGGACATTTACCGATGTGATTGGCCGTTCGCCCGATGGCGCAATCGAAACCGTCAAGCTTTTGTCGGAAAACCCCGAACAATATCGCGATGCCGCTATTGCTGCAGTCCGTATGATTACCGGCATATCCGATGGCCCGCTGCCGCCCGTTGAAATGCGGATCGGCACGACGGTCGCAACCAACGCGTTGCTTGAGCATAAGGGCGAGCCCACGTGCCTTGCCATTACGCGGGGTTTTGGCGATGCCCTGCGCATTGGGTATCAAGAGCGACCCAAATTATTCGTGCGGCATATTACACTGCCCGAACCGTTGCATGGCAAAGTCATTGAGATTGACGAGCGGATCAATGCCAAGGGCGACGTGCTAACGCCGCTGGACGAAGATGCTGCGCGCACGGGCCTGCAAGCGGCGTATGATGCGGGATATCGCGCGCTCGCCATCGTCTTGATGCATGGATATTTGCATAGCCAGCATGAAGAGCGACTGGCGCAGATCGCGGCCGAAATCGGCTTTCCCCAAATTTCGGTTAGCCATGTTATTGCGCCCCTGATCAAACTGGTCGGGCGCGGCGATACGACGTTGGTCGATGCCTATTTGTCTCCTGTGTTGCGGCAATATGTCGAGCAGTTGAAGGCCGACGCTGGCGGCAACATATCCGCATTGTTCATGCAATCCAATGGCGGCCTGACCAGCAGCGAAAGCTTCCGCGGCAAAGATGCTATCTTGTCTGGCCCCGCAGGCGGCATTGTCGGCATGGCGAAAACGGCGGCGCAGGCGGGCATTACCGATATCATCGGTTTTGACATGGGTGGCACGTCCACTGACGTGTCGCATTATGCCGGACATTATGAACGCGAAAGCGAAACAATGGTCGCAGGTGTGCGCATAAGAGCGCCGATGATGCGGATCCATACCGTTGCCGCGGGTGGTGGCTCAATCTGCACGTTTGATGGCGCGCGTTTCCAAGTTGGGCCACATTCGGCAGGCGCTGTCCCGGGTCCTGCCTGTTACCGGCGTGGTGGGCCGCTGACGGTGACGGATTGCAATGTCATGCTGGGCAAGATTGTCCCTGCGCATTTCCCGAACATATTTGGACCCGACGGCAACCAGCCGCTCGACGCCGACATGGTGCGCGATAAATTTGAAGCGCTTGTTGTGGACGTTGCCGCGGCGACCGGAAAGCAGATGTCCGCGGAGGAAATTGCCGAAGGTTTCGTTGCGATCGCGGTGGCCAACATGGCCAATGCGATCAAGAAAATCTCGATCGAACGCGGGCATGATGTCACCCGCTATACCTTGGCTTGCTTTGGCGGGGCAGGGGGGCAGCATGCCTGTCTGGTGGCGGATGCGCTTGGCATGGACCGGGTGATGATTCATCCGCTAGCGGGAGTGTTGTCGGCTTATGGCATGGGCCTTGCGGATCAGCGGGCGATACGCGAGCGCACATTTGGCGGCGCGCTGGAACAGGCAACGCTTGGTCCGATTGTGCAAAGCCTTTCTGCCGAAGCCGAAGCAGAATTGCGCGCGCAGGGCGTCGATGGCGACATCCGCAGCGCAGCCACTGTGCACATTCGCTATGTGGGGACCGATAGCAGCATCGAGATAGCTTTTGGTGATGTGACCGCGATGCAGGCGGCGTTTGAGGCACGGCACAGCAGCCAATTTGGTTTCGTCAGCGACAAAGCTTTGGTGGTCGAAATGGTGCGGGTGGAGGCCATTCATGCGAGTGCATTTGACGCCGATATCCACTTTGCGCGATCCGCCGGTTCCAATCTGCCGATCAGTAACGTCTCGTGCTTTATGGCCGGCGCGCTCCATGATGCGCCATTATATGACCGCAGCGCTTTGGCTGGTGGATTTTCAGCAATGGGCCCAGCCATCATCATTGATCCGGTTTCGACGACGATTGTCGAGCCGGGCTGGAAGGTCGCGGTTGATGCCATCGGCAATTTGATGCTGTCGCGATCAACGGCGCGCACGGCGGGCGGCGTGGTCGGCACAGAAGTCGACCCCGTTCGCTTGGAAATCATGGGCGGCCTGTTCATGGCCATTGCCGAGGAAATGGGCGCTGCACTTCAACATAGCGCCTCATCAGTGAACATCCGCGAGCGGCTGGATTTTTCCTGTGCGCTGTTTGATGCCCGTGGGAATCTGGTTGCCAATGCGCCGCATATGCCCGTGCATTTGGGTTCAATGGGCGAAAGCGTGCGGACCATATTGTCACGGCGTGGCGATAAAGCCGATGGCCGTGGTATCTGCGCCGGAGATGTTTACGCATTGAACGCGCCCTATGACGGCGGCACCCATTTGCCCGACATAACCGTTATCATGCCCGTCTTTGTGGCGGACGATGATGGATCGCCTACCTATTTCGTTGCCGCACGTGGGCACCATGCGGATATTGGCGGGACTACCCCGGGCTCTATGCCGCCCAACAGTCGGTCAGTGGACGAAGAAGGCGTTTTAATCGACAATATGCTGATCGTCGAAAGCGGTCAGTTCCGGGATATTGAGGTTCGCAATCTGCTGGCATCCGGCACATGGCCATCGCGCAATATCGAACAAAATATTGCGGATTTGAAAGCGCAGATTGCCGCCTGTGCAAAGGGCGCGTCAGAACTTGTGCGCATCAGTAACGATTACGGCGCCGATGTGGTGTGCGCCTATATGCATCATGTGCAGGACCATGCCGAAGAAGCGGTGCGGCGTTTGATCTTGCGCCTTTCCGATGGCCATTTCCGTTATGCGATGGACAATGATGCCGTGGTTGAAGTGCGGGTGTCGGTGGACCATCATGCCCGCACGGCGACAATTGATTTCACCGGAACGTCGGCGCAATTGCCCGACAATTTCAACGCCCCTGTTTCCGTGGTGCGCGCCGCGGTGCTGTATGTTGTGCGCACGTTGATTGATGACAATATTCCGATGAACGAAGGATGCCTTAAGCCGATTACCATAATCGCACCCGAAGGCACATTGGTGCACCCGCATTATCCGGCTGCGGTGGTTGCAGGGAATGTTGAGACCAGCCAAGTTATTACCGACGCGGTGTTCGGCGCGCTTGGCGTGATGGCGGGCGCGCAGGGGACGATGAACAATTTCACGTTCGGCAATGCGACATATCAATATTATGAAACGATAGCTGGCGGCTCTGGCGCTGGGCCCGACTTTGACGGTGCTTCAGTCGTGCAGACGCATATGACGAACAGCCGTCTGACCGACCCCGAAATATTGGAAACGCGCTTTCCGGTTCTGCTTGAGGAATTCTCCGTACGCGCAGGTTCCGGCGGTCGCGGATTGCATCATGGGGGCGATGGCGCAGTGCGCCGTGTCCGTTTCCTTGAGCCAATGACGGCTGGCATATTGTCGAACCGACGCAAAGTGCCGCCTTTTGGTTTGGCGGGCGGTGAACATGGCATGCGCGGTATCAATCGCGTCCAGCGCGCCGATGGCAGTGTGGAAATTTTCGGGGCAACCGCTACCGTTGAAATGAACGTCGGCGATGTTTTCGAAATCGAAACGCCGGGCGGCGGTGGATATGGCAAGGCGCAGGCAAAGGGGGACATAGACTGATGTGGGTTTTGCTGGGGATCGCCGTCATTGTGATTGGCTTTATGCTGCGGTTCAACCCGTTGCTGGTCATTATCGCATCCGCAGCCGTAACGGGCATAGCGGCGGGGTTGGACGTGCACGCGATAATCTCTGCATTTGGCAAAGCCTTTAATGACGCGCGATATGTGTCCATTGTTTGGATTGTGTTGCCCGTCATCGGAATGCTGGAGGCATTCGGCCTTCAGGAACGCGCGCGCGGGCTGATCTCCGGCCTGAAAGGCGCAACGACGGGGCGGCTATTGGCGGGCTATCTTATGATGCGTCAGGCGACGGCGGCGTTGGGATTAACATCAGTGGCGGGTCATCCGCAAACCGTGCGCCCGCTGGTCGCGCCAATGGCAGAGGCGGCAGCTGAAAAGCAGGCAGGTACTTTGCACGACAAGCAACGGGAGGAAGTGAAAGCCTTCTCCGCCGCCACGGACAATATCGGCCTGTTTTTCGGCGAGGACATTTTTCTCGCCATCGGCTCGATATTGCTCATGAAGGGATTGCTCGAACAATATGGCATTATCTTGGAACCGTTCGAGCTTTCGGTTTGGGCAATCCCGACCGCGATTGCGGCGTTTCTGATACATGGCTTTAGGCTCTGGCTGCTCGACCGCCGCTTACATGCCCAAGCAGCATCTGTGCTCGCATCGGACGAAGCAGCATGATTACGCTGACATGGGTCTATGTAATCGCCGGCGTCGCGTTTGCGGCGTTCGCTGTGTTCAACCTCATCGACAAAGCCAATCCGCGGCGCTTTGGCAATGCCGCTTTTTGGGGGCTAATGGCCGTCAGCATGTGGGTGGGCGATGTGCTGGGTGATTTCGGCAATGGGCTGCTTGTGCTCGCTTTGGTGGCGATTGCTGGCTTCGGCGGGCTCGGCAAGACAAAGGCGGACGACGTTCCGGAGGCGACCAAAAATCAGCGCGCGGCAAAATATGGTAACGGCCTGTTCGCGATAGCGCTGGTCATTCCCGCGACCGCGCTTGCGGGCACATTTTTGTTCAAACAATTCCCCGCATATTTCGATGTAAAGCAAGTGACGCTGATCTCGTTGGCGCTCGGCGTATTGCTTGCGCTTGCGGTGGGGCATGCGTGGTTACGGGCGGCGCCTGCATTGCCGCTGTCGCAGGGGCGGCGCTTGATGGATTCGGTCGGTTGGGCAGCGATATTGCCGCAAATGCTTGCAAGCCTTGGTGCCGTGTTCGCGTTGGCGGGCGTCGGCGATGTGGTGGGCGGGATAATCCAGCAAGCCATTCCCGCAGGCAGTCTGGCCGGTGCGGTCATTGCATTCGGTGTGGGGATGGCGTTGTTCACCATGATCATGGGCAATGCCTTTGCCGCATTTCCGGTGATGATCGCGGCGATTGGTATGCCATTGCTTATCAAGCAATATGATGGCGACCCAGCGATCATCTGCGCCATTGGTATGCTAGCCGGATTTTGCGGGACGCTGATGACGCCGATGGCCGCAAACTTCAACTTGGTACCGGCGGCTTTGCTGGAGCTAAAAGACGAAAATGCGGTCGTCAAAACGCAAATCGCAACGGCCGTGCCGCTGCTGATTGTCAACATTGCACTCATTTATTTTCTGGCGTTCCGATGACCCATTTAACACCCGCAATCGCGTCACAATTTGCGCGCACCACGCTCAGCCATTTGGGAAAACCATATCCCTATAAAATGGACCTTGTGCTGAACGGGCCTGAGGATGCGCGCGTCCCGTCTGCGTTCCACCCTATCTTCCACGGTAGCTTTGACTGGCACAGCTGCGTGCATGGCTGGTGGCAAATCATGCGCCTTGCGCGCTTGTTTCCCGATATGCCCGAAACGGCTGCCATTTACGCCCGCGCTAACGAAATGCTGGTGCCTGAAAAAGTTGCGGGTGAGCGTGCCTTTCTTGACCGACCAATGTCTGCAGCTTTTGAACGTCCTTATGGTTGGGCGTGGCTGCTGGCATTGCATGCGGAGCTCGAACGCCACGATGGTCCTTGGGCGAGGGCGCTGGAACCGCTTGCGCTTGCCTTTGCGGAGCGATTCCACGCGTTTCTGCCAAAGCTGACTTATCCCTTACGCGTTGGCACGCATTTCAACATTTCGTTTGCGCTGGTGCTCGCTGGTGAATGGGCCGAAAATCGCGATCCCGTCTTGTCTGACCTTATCGCGGCGAAAGCGAAAGGCTGGTTTTCGGGCGACCGAAATTGTCAGGCATGGGAACCGGGCGGTGACGAGTTTTTGTCATCAGCATTGACCGAAGCGCTGTTGATGAGCCGCGTCTTATCAAAGGCGGAGTTTCAGACATGGTTTGACGCGTTCCTCCCCGAAGCCGTTGCGGGCCGTCCTGATAGCCTGTTTACCCCTGCCATTGTTTCGGACCGCAGCGACGGGAAGATCGCGCATCTCGACGGATTGAACTTAAGCCGCGCGTGGTGTTGGCGCGCGATTGCTGCGCGGCTGGGTCCGCAGCAGCCTGTCTCGTCCGTGGCCGAACGAACCGCGCTTGAACATCTTGATGCCAGCCTGCCGCATGTCACCGGTGACTATATGGGCGAACATTGGCTCGCGACATTTGCGCTGCTTGCTATTCAGCCGCTGGCGTAAATTCAATCTGGCTTGCAGCCGCGCCGGACATGATGAAGCCGATGGGCCGTTCGGTTTCTTCCTGCAGATGGGCGATAATGCTGGCCGTGCGGGCGAGCAGCGAAATACCTTTCAGCGCCGCAAGCGGGAAGCCCACATCAAGCATGACCGCAGGGATCGCGCCATTGACATTGATGGGCAGTGCGCGGCCAATCGCATCCGGTAAAACATCGCGGATGGCGTAGAGCATCCCTATATGCTTGCCGACAATCCCATGTTCTTCGGCAAGGCGAAGCAAAAGATTGGCGCGCGGGTCGCCGTCCGAATGCTGTGGATGTCCAAATCCAGGGATTGCCTTTTTCTCAGCGCGCAGCGCGATGATTTTCTCTTTCGCAATGTCGGATGCGTTGGCGCCCGCGGCTTCCGTCGCCTCGACGCATTCCGCATAAAAACGCCCGGCGACTTCTGCGCTGCCCAAGACGACGCTGCCACAACCCAGCAGGCCCGCGGCCACTGCACCATGAAATGCTTCTGGCGCTGCGGCATAGGTCATCCGCGACGCGACGACGCTGGGCACTAGACCATGCTCCGCAATCGCAGCGAGCACCGCATTGCAAAAGAACAGTTGAGTCGGTGTGGGCAGCGTGCCTGTCACAAGCATCCAGAAGTAGCTGGTGAAATCGACTTTGCCGATTACCTCTTCGCACAAATCCATACCGCGCACGTGGATGCTGTGCGCATCCGATGTGCAGATAGAGGTGAAAGGTGCGTCTTGTTTGCCGATACGCATAGCTGCTCCATATTTCGAATTTCGAAGTTGATTTCGTTATTCGAATTTTCTACGATGAAGTCAAGTCTGGAGACACAAAATGGCGAAGCCGCTGAACAATATCACTGTTCTCGAAATGGGAACATTTATCACTGGGCCTGCGGCCGGAATGTTGCTGGCTGACTTGGGCGCGACTGTCATCAAGATAGAGCAGCCCAAGGTCGGCGACCCGTTCCGTGCCTTCCGCGGCGCATTATACAGTCCGCATTTCCAAACGTACAACCGGAATAAAAAGAGCATCACGCTGGATACACGGCTGCCCGAAGACTTGGCGGTTTTCGATGCGTTGTTGGCGGACGCAGATGTCTTCATTCAGAATTTTCGTCCCGGTGTTGCCGACAAAATTGGTGTTTCGCCATCGCGATTACAGACGCTCAACCCGCGTTTGATCTATGCGTCTATTTCCGGCTTCGGCAATGAAGGTCCCGACCGTGATCGACCCGCTTTCGACACCGTGGCGCAAGCCGTTAGCGGATTTTTGCGTTTGCTCGTAAACCCCGTGCATCGCCGTGTCGTAGGCCCGGCGCTTGCGGACTCGCTGACCGGTTTCTACGCCGCTTATGGTGTATTGGCGGCGTTGTACGAACGTGAGCGGACGGGCAAAGGCCGCTTGGTGGAAACGTCGATGTTTGAATCGATGGCGCACTTCAATCTTGATGACTTCACGCATTATTTCTCCGACAACCAAATCATGGGGCCATATAGCCGCCCCAACGTGTCGCAGTCTTATGTGTTTGAATGTGCAGACGGCGCCTGGATCGCCTTGCACATGTCGTCGCCGCCCAAATTCTGGGAAAATCTTGCGACGGCGGTTGGGCAACCTGACATGCTGTCGCTTCCCATGTTTGAAAACCGTGAGGCACGCATCGCCAATTACGAAAATGTGATTGGCTTCTTGGCGCCGATATTCAAGACACGGGATCGCCAGACATGGTGCGACACGCTGCGTCAGTTGGAAGTGCCGCATGCGCCGGTTAACACGTCGCAAGAAGCAATTGAATCTGAACAGGCCAAAGCGCTGCAGCTGTGCGTGGAGGATCCTAACGGTCCGCATGGTGTGTTCCGGACGATTAGATCGCCCGTGACTTTTGACGGCGAACGTGCTCTTGAAGTGACCGCTCCGCCAGTGCTTGGTGCGCATGATGAAGAGCTGGTGGCGCCGCTGCGAAAGACATTGGAAAGGTCGGATTAATGGCTAAAATCGAGAAAGACCCCGAGTATCTCTCGACGCTCGAACGTGGTCTTTCCGTTTTGCGGGCCTTTGACGACCAACATCCTGAAATGCGGTTAAGTGAGGTCGCTGCGGTGACCGGCCTTAGCCCCGCCGTCGCCCGGCGCTGTCTCAATACCCTTGTCGCCTTGGGATATGTTGCCCAGCATGATCGCAGCTTCCTCCTGAAACCCGAAGTTCTGGCGTTCGGTTCTGCCTTTCATTCGTCGATGCATCTTGAACAGGTGGTTGTTCCCGCCTTGCAGTCGCTGCGCGATGAAACGGGAGACAGCGCGTCGATCGTTTCGCTGGCGGGCAAGGATATTTTATACCTCGCACATGTATCGACCAACCGGCGTATCCGGTTGGGGGTAAATGTCGGCACGCGCTTTCCCGCGCATGCCACGTCAATGGGCAAGGCCATATTGGCGTTCTTATCGGACAGCGAGATCGCGGCATTCTTAGGGACCGCACCCTTTGACAAATTTACAGAGCATACGGTGACGACAGCGGATGCCATGCGCGAGCGGTTGCGGCTCATCCGCGAACGCGGATATGACTCCGCCTTTGATGAGCTGGATTTTGGTATCGTGTCGGTGGCTGTGCCGGTGTTTGATTCATCACGGCGCGTAATTGCCGCGGTGAACTGTTCGACATCAACGACTCGCATATCCCAAGAAGAACTGATTACGACGCGGCTCCCGCTGCTTCGCGAAGCCGCGGCAGAGATTGAATCCTCGCTTCGCAGATTTCCGTCGTTGGCCACCGCGTTACAGGCGGATTCATCCGTATAAATATTCGCATATCGAACTTGACTTCGATTTTCGAACGAATTAGAACTATGTGATACGCTTCGGTGATAGAAGGCGTTCGACATAATCCGGGGAGGATGAAGAATGGCATTTCAGTCTGCAAAATGGGCTTCGGCGGCCTTAGTAACTTTGATGGCGTCGGCTGCGACGGTACCAAGCATCGCATATGCACAAGATTCGGCTGCTGAAGAAGCGCCACAGGAAATCGTGGTCAGCGCGCTTCGTCGCGACCAAAATTTGCAGGACGTGCCAGCGGCGGTTACCGCCTTCAGCACAGAAGCCATCGAGAATGCAGGCATTGAAAAGCCGCTCGACTTCATCAACCTGACGTCCAACGTCAATTTGGTGGAAACACAAAATTCCGGCAACGCGTTCATCATCATCCGCGGCATCACGCAGGCACGTAACAGCGAGCCTTCGGTTGCAGTCGTTATCGACGGCGTTCAGCAGGTTAACCCTGCAGCATTCAACCAAGAGCTGGTTGATATTGCGCAAATCGAAGTCCTCAAAGGACCGCAGGGTGGTCTTTATGGTCGCAACGCAATCGGTGGTGCAATCATCATCACCAGCCAGAAACCAACCGACGAATTCTCCGGCAGCATCAAGGCTGGCATCGACAACGGCTTTGGCTGGAACGTCCATGCAGGCATCAGCGGCCCACTGTCCGACACCGTAAAATATCGCATGTCGGGTTCCTACCGCGATACAAACGGCTATCTACCCAACACATTCCTGAATGAAGATGCCGACCCGGTTAAGGACCTGTCCTTGCGCGGCAATCTGCTGTTCGAACCAGGCAATGGCTGGACGGCTGACTTGCGTGCATCTTATGCAAAGCTTGAAACACAGGCGCTCTATTTCAATATCGTCAATGACGTGAATGATGTCAGCCTGCCGATCCGCGTTAACAACCGCGGCATCAACAACCGCGATATTCTGAACGTTGCGGCGAAATTCGCTTATGAGGGTGACGGCTTCACAGCAACGTCGATTACCTCGTACGACACGGTCAAAGAAATCCTGACTGGCGATGCCTTTGACTTCCGGCCAGTCAATGAATCCTTCTTGTTCCGTCCAGCCAACTCACCTTTCGGCTTTGGTCTTGGTTACGGCATCGATATTGCGCAAAGCCAATATCTTAACGTCAAGGCCGTGAGCCAAGAAATCCGTATCGAGTCGCCAAAGAACGACAAATTGTTCTGGATGTTCGGTGGCTATTTCATCGATACACAGCGCTTTATTTCGACCGGAAATCTCGTCGATTTTGGCCAAGGTGTGTTCCCGGTTTACCGCACGCCGTCAACCAACCCTGCAAGCCCGCAGCAGACGTTTCTTGCAGACAGCCAGAATAACTTCGCATGGGCGGTATTCGGGAATTTGGGTTACGAATTCTCCGACCAGTTCCGCGTCGATGCATCGCTGCGTTATGACCGTGACAAGCGCGTAAACACAACGCTCACGCCACGCGGATTTTTGCCAAACGTTCCAGGCTTCGCGCAGGGCGTCACTGGCGAAAAGCGTCGTGTAACTTTTGACGATCTTCAGCCGAAGGTAACGTTGACCTATCAGCCAAATGACGACGTAACCTTGTACGGCGGATACAGCCGCGGGTTCCGTTCGGGTGGCTTTAACCAGACCGGCGTTGGTGGCGTTGCCCGCAGCAACGGCATTGTTGGTGTTTCAGATATCTTTAAAGACGAAACGGCTACAACGTTTGAAGCAGGGGTGAAAACCCGTTTGCTGGATCGCAAGCTGACTTTGAACGCAGCGGTCTATTCGACAATGTCGAAGAACAGCTACTTCTTCGTCTTCCTTGCCGCTAACTCGACGCAGAACCTTGGCAACGTGCCAAAGACCCGCATTCAAGGGTTTGAGGTTGAAGCCAATTTCCGCCCAACATCGGACATTCAGTTGAACGCTGCAGCCGGCTACACATTCAGCGAAATCAAGGAATTCCCCGACGCTTCAGCGATTGGCAACGAAGCGCCGTTGATTTCGCGTTACACGTTCAACCTTGGCGCACAATATACGCCACAGTTGACCGATACGCTTGATGGCCTTTTCCGCGTGGATTATCGCCGCACGGGCAAGACATGGTGGGAGCCATTCAACACCACGGTTCGCGCGCCAGTCGATTTGGTCGATGCGCGAATTGGTGTCAGCAGCGACAGTTGGACCATGGCTGCTTTTGCCAGCAACCTGTTCAACGAAAAATATAACGCTGAATTCTCACCCGGCGGCTTTGTTTTCAAGGCACGTCCGCGTATTTACGGTTTGGAAGCCAGCTACAAATTCTAAGGAGCGTTTATGACCAAAGTCCTCGTCCTATATTATTCCAGCTACGGCCACATTGAGGCCATGGCAGAGGCCGTTGCAGAAGGCGCACGGTCGGTCGAGGGTACGGTCGTCGACGTTAAGCGGGTCCCTGAACTGGTGCCCGACGAAATTGCGGCTGCTGCGCATATCAAGGTTGATCAGGCTGCGCCCATCGCAACGCCTGATGAGCTTGCAAATTACGACGCCATCATTTTCGGAACGCCCACACGGTTCGGAAATATGGCGGCGCAAATGCGCAACTTCCTCGATCAAACCGGCGGTTTGTGGTTCGCAAATGCTTTGGTGGGCAAGGTCGGGAGCGTGTTCTGCTCAACGGCCAGCCAGCATGGCGGACAGGAAACAACGATTACATCATTCCACACAACCTTGCTCCATCATGGCATGGTAATTGTTGGTCTGCCTTATACCTTTAAGGGCAACAGCGAGATGGGCGAAATCAGCGGCGGCACGCCTTATGGCGCAACGACGCTTGCCGGAAATGATGGCAGCCGGATGCCAAGCGAAAACGAATTGGCAGGGGCCCGTTTCCAGGGCAGCCATGTCGCACAGATCGCGGGCAAACTGATCGCCTAACGCGGCATTATATTCTTTTAAGCGGACGAGGACACACAGCATGAGCACGCAAATTCTTGCAAAAAGACTGCATCACACAGCCTATGTAACGAAGGATCTCGAAGCGACGCGCGCCTTTTACGAAGACGTGCTGGGTTTCCCTTTGATCGCCACATATTGCGAGAAAGACGAGCTTTTCGGCAAAGAACGTACCTATTGCCATTGCTTCTTTGAATTGGCCGATGGGAGCGCGCTTGCCTTCTTCCAATTTGCCGACCCCGCGGACCAAGCTGAATTCGGTCCTGAAATGCCGGAATCGCCATTCATTCACATCGCTTTGCAAGTCGAGAAAGACGGTCAGGCAGAACTTGAGCAGCGTATCGCGGCTGCGGGTATAACCGAGCCGCAGACATATACGCTTGAGCATGGCTATTGCCGTTCGGTCTATGTCAAAGACCCCAACAACATGACGCTTGAGTTCACTTATGACGCGCCGGAAGCCGCGCCGCTTGATGAACAGCGCCGTGCAGAAGCGCGCTCGGAACTGAGCCGCTGGCTTGCGGGCGACCACAGCAACAACAACCCGTTCCGCGCGATGCACGCCTAAATTCCTGTGCTGGCCAGTCGTCAACACGAAGGGTCAGGCGGCGAAATCGCTGAATCGCACTGGGTAGACGTCGACGGCGGGCAGCTGCATGTCCGTGCGGCTGGCGCCGGGCCGCTTGTCATTTTGCTACATGGCTGGACGTTGGATTGGCGCATTTGGGTGCCCCAGCTGGCACTTTCGAATGTGCGTCTGGTGATGCCAGACCGCCGCGGCTTCGGGCGATCAACTGCCCCGCCGATGTTGTCGGCCGAGCGCGATGATATTGACCGCATCGCCAATTTTTTTGGCGAACGACACTTCGCGCTGATTGGCCTGTCCCAAGGCGCAGCGGTCGCGCTGGATTATGCGCGTGCCGGATCAGAGCGTTTACGCGCTATAAGCCTTATCGGTGCACCACTGCATGCCGTGGTTCCTGAGTCGGGCGAGACGCCAGAGATTGACCGGGCAGCATATGCAGACCTGGTGCGCAATGGCCGCTTTGACGACATGATTGCGCTGTGGCGGCGTCATCCGCTCACGCAGGTCACAGCCGACGCGCAGGCACTGGTCGATGACATACTCAATGCCTATGACGCCCGTGATCAACATGTGGACCAAGAACCGTTGCACTTTACCGCCCAAGACATTGCCGCGCTCACGATGCCCATTTTGGCGATCGCAGGTGCGCAGGATAGCATGTGGCGGCGACAGGTTGCGGACTATGTCGGTACAAACGCGCCAAAAGGTCATTGCGAAATTATTCCACATGCTGGACATCTCGCAAATGTCGACGCTGCCGTCGTCGTGAATGGCTTGCTCCAGAATTTTTTGAACACATATCATTTGAAGGAACTTTGAAATGGCCAATGCCGGACGTTTTTTGACCACGCATGTCGGCAGCTTGCCGCGCGAAGACGACCTGATTGAAATCATGTTCGCGAAAGAAGACGGCTTGCCTCTGGATCTGGCCGCTGTCGACGCACGCATTGCCGAGGCCGTTCAGTTCGTGGTCGACCGCCAGGCCGAAGCCGGGCTCGACATCATCAATGATGGTGAACAGTCAAAACCAAGCTATGCGACCTATATCAAGGACCGGCTCAATGGCTTTGGCGGCACCGGCAACAGCTTTGCGTTTCAGGATATCGAAGATTATCCGTCGACCAAGGACCGTGTCTTCTCCGATCCCGGCCGCAAGCATCGTAAAACGCCCGCATGCAACGCCCCCATAACGGTCAAAGACATGACGGCTGTGGATCGCGACGCGGCGTCGCTGAATGCTGCGCTGGCAAAGCACGCAGGCAAGCAAGCCTTTATGAGCGCGGCATCACCCGGCGTGACGGCCCTTTTCTTCCGCAATGATTATTATGACAGCGATGAAGACTATGTTTTCGCGCTCGCCGAGGGCCTGCGCCATGAATATGAGGCCATTGCCGCACAAGGCATCATCCTGCAGGTCGACTGCCCGGACTTGGCGATGGGTCGCCACACGCAGTTCCGTGAACTCGACCTCAGTGGCTTCCGCGACAAGATGGCGCTCAATATTGAGGCGCTGAACCGCGCGACTGCGAATATCCCGCCAGAGCAGCTGCGTATGCATATGTGCTGGGGCAACTATCCAGGGCCACATCATTGTGACGTACCGTTCCGCGACATCATTGATCTTGTGTGGCGCGCCCGTCCGCACGCCATACAGTTTGAAGCCGCAAACCCGCGCCACGCCCATGAGTTCACGATGTTTGAAGACATCAAATTGCCCGAGGGCAAAGTGCTGATCCCCGGTGTTATTGAATGCCAGTCAAACTATATCGAACATCCCGAACTGATCGCCCAACGCATTGCCCGTTATGCCCATTTGGTTGGCCGCGACAATGTCATGGCCGGCGCAGATTGCGGCTTCAGCATCCATGTCGGTTCCGGCAGCGTCGACCGCAGTGTTGTTTGGGCCAAGATGGCGGCTCTGGCCGAAGGCGCAAAAATCGCTTCGGCGCAGTTCTGGAAATAAAGCGACGTTAGGCCGCTATCGGCCTGAAAATTTCAGGCCGATCCAGAATATCCGGGGGGTTCCAAGGTCTATGGACGTTCCCACCTTGCGGGTTACAACCTCTTCATTGAGGATATTCTCGACCCGGCCGGTCAATGCGATCTGCCGGGTGAGGGGGATTTGCGCAAAGCCGTCAAAGGTTAGCGCCGATGGCAAAATATTTGCCTCAAGATCATCTTCGAATTGCGCGCCGACATAACGGGCTGTTGCCGACAATATGGCGTCGGCGCGTGGCGTCCAACGCACGGTCGCATTTGCTGCATGCCGGGGGCTTTGTGCAGGTGTGAGCCCATTGAGCCCGCTGGCGATGCCTGAGGCGCGCACTTTGCTGTGGCTGAACGCGTACGATGCGGCAATGCTGACCGCACCAAATTGCGCTTCGCCGCTGAGCTCGACGCCCTTGGCAATGACTGCATCGACATTGCCGCGCTGGCGCAGATTAGTGCCAATGGTGACGTTGGCGATGGCGTCGTTGAGCCTGTTGTAAAACAGTGTCGCGCCAAAGGTCATGCCAGCGGCGGGCCGGACATCAAACCCCGCCTCGACACCGCGTAGCTTTTCCACGTTTAACGCTTCATTGGCGCGCGTTGCTACGGGGAAGACGGTGAACGGGCGGTAGAGTTCATTCAGCGTGGGCAAACGAAAACCGGTATAAGCCGCGGCACGGAGCGCGACGCCATCGGTCGGCGCATATAATGCGCCAACCCGTGCGCTGGACTGCCAATGTGCGCGATCGGCAAAGGCATCATCGCGCACGACGGTTCCGTTGGTGGCGCGCTCTGCAAAAAAGCCGTTGTTGATCGTCCAACGGTCTGCACGGATGCCGCCGGTGAGCGTCAAATCGCCCAGCGTCCAATCATTCTCGGCGAAAACACCAAATGTCGCGCTGTTTCCGCCAGCATTGCGCCGTGCGGTGATGAGGCCGGTGACGCCGCTGTATACATCTTCAAACAGCTCGCCTTCGGATAGCCGCGCGTCTACGCCGATGCGCAATTGATGATCGCCGTCAACGGGTGGCCTGACCTCTATTTTGCCACCGACGCCAGTGGATGGCGTGTTTCTTTGGTCGAGCGTTTTGCGGAACGACGTGGCGCTGATCACGATGTTGGTAAAATTGCGCGCCTGAACATAGGCCAGCGCGTCGACTTGCCAGCGGCCCTGTGATACGATGCGGATGCTTGCGTCCTGTCCTTCGGAGCGGCTGTCTGCGCCTGCAAAGCGCAAGGTGCGGTTGTCCTGAAAAATCAGTCCCCGCAACTGCAGTTCAACCCCGTCTGCCAATGGCGCAACAGCGCGCAATCCGGTTGACCAGCTTTCATACGCTGCGCGGACATCAGTGGGCTGGCGGGTGGCGCGTGGCGCGGTATAAAACCCGTCGCCGCGATCCCACCGACCCGATATGCTGACAAATCCTGCACCCAGATCAGTCGCGAGGCCAGCGGACAATTCGCTGGCGTTGCCGCTGCCGTAAAAGGCGGACAATGCCGCATCGGGCAGGTCGCCCCGCCCTGCGCTGTTCAGATCGATCGTCCCAGCGACGGCCCCTGCACCAAAGGCACCATTGCCGCCGCCGCGCGTGACGCGAATGGATGATAACCGTTCGGGGGTGATTGCGCTAAAGGGGATATAACCGAAAAACGGGTCGGCCTGAGGCACGCCATCAAGGAGCACCAAAGTGCGGCTCGATGCATTGCCCCCAAGCGCGCGCAAGGTGGCACCTTGCGCCGATGGATTGGCTGAACGGCTGTCCGAACGCCGGAACTGTTGAAATCCCGCAACATCGGCGAGGATATTTTCAATCCGGCCAGACGCTTCGCTGCTTAGGCGCGCGCGGTCGATTTCCACCGAGCCATAAGCGGGGTCACCCTTCGTCTGGTCGAGCCCTTTTCCGGTGACGATGATAATCGGTTCGGCACTGTCCTGCGCATAGGCCGCAGGCGTACCGATGACGAACGCCAGTAGCGAGGTGCGAGCCAATAGCGTGATCATGCAGGTTCCCGAAAAAATGAAGGATAAGGATATTGCGGCGTTCTGAAGCCCCTATATGCACCATCACCGAATTTTGAACCATAATATAGCGAGGTTGCATT